>SKWC01000349.1 GCA_007129145.1 Rubritepida sp. | reverse complement strand
CTTCGCGGCGGCGCTGGCCGACGCGACCCACCGGGCGCGAGACGAAGGCGGCACCCCCGCCGCCCTGGCGGCGGCGGGGGTGCGCGTGAACCTGGACGGAAGACGGAGAAGCGTGTTCGACGTGCTGGGGTTGCCCGACATCCCGCGCGCTGCCGTATTCGCGGCCTTTCCCTGGCTCAGGGAGCTTCCCGGCCGGGTTCTTGAGACCCTCGAAGCGGAGGCACTCTACGCGCCCTACCTTGAGCGCCAGGAGGCAGAGAGGCAGATCCTCCTGCGCGAAGAAGCCACGGCGATCCCGCAGGACACCGATTTCTCCGCCATCTCCGGCCTGTCCAACGAGATGCGGGACCGTCTCGACCGGGCGAAGCCAGCCAGTCTCGGCGCGGCTGCCAGGGTGCCGGGCCTCACCCCTGCCGCGGTCGCGGCGCTTGCCGTGCATCTGCGGCGCGAGCGGGATGTTTCACGTGGAACGCGACGCTGAAGTTCCGACACTGCCCGAGACACCCGTTCCACGTGAAACATCGGAGCGACTGCGCGCCTATCTCGCGCTCCTGATGGAGTGGAACCGGCGGATCAACCTGATCGGCCCCGCCCCGATGGAGACCCTCTGGACGCGCCACATCATGGATTCATGGCAGTTGCTTCCGCTGTTCCCGCCCGGGCCCATGGCCGATATCGGCTCCGGCGCGGGCCTGCCGGGCATCGTTCTGGCACTCGGCCACCAGGGCCCGATCCACCTGATCGAATCGGACCGACGCAAGGCGGCCTTTTTGCTGGAGGCATGCCGCAGACTTTCGCTGAGCCATGTGACGGTCCACCCGACCCGCGTGGACACGATAATCCTGCCGCAACTCGCGTCGGTGACCGCCAGAGCCTTCGCGCCCCTGACCACATTGCTGAGCCACGCACACCGCCTTCTGCGGCGGGACGGCGTGGCGATATTCCCCAAAGGCCAATCCGCGGATACAGAGTTGACGGAGGCATCCAGGCATTGGTTTATGCAGGCTGAGCGCTTCGCCAGCCGAACCGAGGCCAGAGCGACGATCCTGCGATTGAGTGAGATCCGCCCTGTCACGTCCTGACCGCCCACCGCCGCGAATCATCGCCCTCGCCAACCAGAAGGGTGGAGTCGGCAAGACGACAACCGCCGTCAATCTGGCCGCCGCCCTGGCGACGCGCCACAAGGTGCTGCTGCTGGACCTCGACCCGCAGGGAAACGCCTCCACCGGCCTCGGGGTAGGGCGGGCGCAGCGCGGTGCCGGAAGCTATTCGCTGCTCATCGAGCAACGCCCCATCGAGGAGGTGCTGACCCCCACGCCCCTGCGCAATCTCCGCCTTGTCCCCGCCGACCCTGACCTGGCCGGGGCCGAGCTGGAACTGGCCGATCTGCAGGGTCGGGAGACGCGGCTCAGAACCGCCCTTGCCGCGCCCGCCGCCGCCTTGGCCGGCATCGACTGGATCATTCTCGACTGCCCGCCTTCGCTCGGTCTGCTTACCCTCAACGCCCTCGTCGCAGCGGATGAGGTGCTCGTGCCGCTTCAGGCCGAATTCTACGCGCTTGAGGGCGTTTCCCAGATCGTGCAGACCCTGGATCGCGTCCGGTCCCGTTTCAACCCGCGCCTCAGCCTCGGCGGCATCGTGCTCACCATGGTGGACCGCCGCAACAAGCTCTGCGAGGCGGTCGAGGCGGATGTCAGGGGCTACTTCCACGAGCAGGTGTACCAGACTGTCATCCCCCGCAACGTGCGGCTGTCGGAGGCACCATCCCATGGCCTGCCCGTCGCCCTGTACGATCCGCGCTCGCCTGGCAGCGAGGCCTATGCGCGTCTCGCCGCGGAATTCCTCGCGCGCCAGCGCGCACGCCGCCGGCAGGAAGCCGTGACATGAGCAAGACCCCCGCCCTCGGGCGCGGCCTCTCCGCCCTGCTGGGCGAGGCCACCAGCACCAACCGTGGCGATCCGGGGCTGCGGCGCCTGCCGGTCTCGGCGCTCGTTCCGGGTCCCTTCCAGCCACGCGAAGCAATGGATGAGGCAGCGCTGGTGGAACTCACCGCCTCGATCCGTGAGCACGGGGTTCTGCAACCGGTGTTGGTGCGCCCGGCGAAGGGCCGCCCCGAGCCGGCGCGTTTCGAAATCATCGGCGGCGAGCGCCGCTGGCGTGCGGCACAGGCGGCCGGACTGCACGAAATCCCCGCCCTGGTCCGCGACTTCTCCGACCGCGAGGCCATGGCCGCCGGCCTCGTCGAGAATCTTCAGCGCCAGGACCTCA
Source organism: Rubritepida sp. (assembly GCA_007129145.1). GTDB lineage: Bacteria > Pseudomonadota > Alphaproteobacteria > Acetobacterales > Acetobacteraceae > Roseococcus. The sequence continues at coordinate 8,174 of SKWC01000349.1, read as the reverse complement.
ATCCGATCGAGGAAGCCGAGGGCTACAGCCGCCTGCTGGAGCAGTTCGGGCTCACCCAGGATGCCCTGGCGCGCGCGGTCGGGAAAAGCCGACCCCACATCTCCAACACCCTGCGCCTGCGCCAATTGCCGGATCGCGTCCTCGAATTGCTGCGCGCCGGCGCGCTGACCGCTGGCCATGCGCGCGCGCTGCTCACAGCGCAGGATCCGGTCGGCCTCGCCCTGCAGATCGTGGATCGCGGACTCAACGTCCGCCAGGCCGAAGCGCTGGCCGCCAGCCGCAACATCCCGCCCGCGCCGCGCCAGCCGCGCACCGACGCCGACACCCGCGCGCTCGAGCAGCGCCTGACGGGCCATCTGGGCCTGAAGGTCAGCATCCGCCATGGCGCGCGGGGTGGTAAGCTCATGGTGTCCTACGCCGATCTCGACCAGCTCGATGGACTCGTGCGGCTTCTCACGCGCTGACCACCGCCTCCCTCGGAGAGGATCAACCCGCATGGCCGACACCCTCCGCCTTTCCCTGGAGGAAGCCCAGCTCCTCGCCGCCCGCGCCCTGCGCGCCGCCGGAGCCGATGAAGCGATGGCCCGGGCCACGGCAGCCGCCCTGGTGGGCGCCGAGGCCGAGGGTCAGGGAGGCCATGGCCTCTCGCGCGTCGCGATGTATGCCGAATTCCTGCGCGAAGGCCGTGCCAAGGGCGACGCTCAGCCCCGCATCCTGCATGAGCGCCCCGGCACGGCGCTGATCGATGCCGGCAACGGCCTCGCCTTCGCCGCCCTGGCCCTCGCCGAAGCGGAAGCCGAGCACCGCGCTCGCGCCTGCGGCATCGCCTGCGTCGCGGTCACCAACAGCCACCATGCCGGCGCCATGTCGCTCCCAGTGCGGCGCCTCGCCGAGAAGGGGCTGGTCGGCCTGGCCTTCACCAACTCGCCCTATGCCATGCCGGTTCCCGGCGGCCGGAGCCCGCTGCTGGGGACAAATCCCGTCGCAGCCGCCTTCCCCCGGCGCGACGCCGCGGCGCCCATCGTCATCGACCTCGCCCTCTCGGCGGTGGCGCGCGGCAAGATCATGGTGGCGGCGAAGCAGGGCCAGCCGATCCCCGAAGGCTGGGCGCTCGACGCCGAAGGCCAGCCGACCACCGACCCGAAGGCGGCGCTGGACGGCGCCATGCTGGCGCTCGGCGGCCCGAAGGGCGCGGCCCTCGCCCTGATGGTCGAACTCCTCTGCGTGGCGCTGGGTGGCGCGGCCTTCGCCTTCGAGGCGGACAGCTTCTTCGCCCCATCCCCGAACCCGCCCCGGCTCGGCCAGCTGCTGATCGCGATCGATCCGGGCGGCCTGGCCGGCCAGGCGGTGTTCCTCGACCGGATCGAGGCGATGGTCACGGCCATGCTCGACGATCCGGATGTGCGCCTGCCCGGCGCGCGCCGCGAGGCGCTGCGCACCCAGGCGGCCGAGGATGGCCTCTCCCTGCCCCAGGCCATGGTCGAGCAGCTTCGGGCCCTGGCCGGTGACTGACGCCGCCAGCGCCCGGCCCAAGCGGCCCGAGATTCAGCGCATCTGCGGCATCAACGCCGTGCGCGCGCTGTTCCTTCGCCGTCCGGAGGCCGTCCAGCGCCTGCACTACACCGAGGATCGCCGCCGCATCGCCGGCCCGCTCTGCCAGTATCTGGCGCGCCACCAACGCCCCTATCGCGAGGTCACGCCCGAGGAACTCGCCCGCCTCGCCGGCACCGAGCATCATGGCGGCCTGATGGCCCTGGCCGAGCCCCGCCGCGCCGAGCCCCTGCCCGAACGCCTGCCGCCGATCCTGTTCGCCGCGCCCGTCCTCCCCGTGCTCGACGGCATCGGCAATCCGCACAATCTCGGCGCCATCGCCCGCTCCGCCGCATTCTTCGGCGCACGCGCCCTGCTTCTGTCAGGCGATCCGCGCCAGGCCGGCCTCTCGGACGCCGCCTTCCGCACCAGCGAAGGCGCGCTCGAGCACCTCGCGGTGTTCCGCGCCCAGGACCTCGCCGCGACACTGCGGCGGCTCTCCGGCCAGATGCTGGCGGTGGCGGCCGTGGCCGAGGGCGGCATGCCACCCGAGGCGCTGCCGCGCCAGAAACCCATCGCCCTGGTGCTGGGCAATGAGGAAAGCGGCCCAAGCCCGGCGGTCCTCGACACCTGCCCCGCCCGGGTCAGCCTGGCCGGCAGCGGGGTGATCGAGAGCCTCAACGTCGCCGCCGCCAGCGCCGTCCTGCTGCACAGCCTCATGCCGACCAACCGACAAGCGCCGCGCCCGGTCCCGCGGCCGCCACGCCGCCCGGCTTGAACCGCACGCCCCAGGCGGGCAAGGTCGCCAGCCGATGACGAGCCCCGTCTTCCAGGCCGACACGCAGGACGTGGCCACGCTGCGCTTCACCGGCACGCTGGACGCTCGCCAGGCCGGCGACCTCTGGCAGGCAGCCCACCGTGCCGCGCGCGGCGCCGGCCACATCATCCTCGATGCGCGCGCCGTCACCCAACTCGATTCGGCCGGCGCCGCCCTGCTGGTCTCCCTCGCCCGCGACCGCGCCGAATGGATCGAGCCCGAGGCGGCGGCGCCGCGCGCGGTGCTGAAGCGCTTCCGCGACGGCCTCGGCCCGCCACGCCCGCCACCGGCCCGGCGCCCCTTCGCGCCCATTTCCCGCATCGGCCACACCGCGCTGCTTCTGCTCGGCCGGTTGGGCGAACGCCTCACTTTCCTGGGCGAGGCCATCATCGCCGGGGCCGGCCTGTTGCCGCGCCCCTGGCGCCTGAGATGGGTCGAGGTGCTGCGCCACCTGGACGAGGCCGGCACGCGCGCCTTCCCCCTGTGCATGCTGCTGGGCACGCTGATCGGCGTCATCCTCGCCTTCCAGGCCTCCATCCCGATGCGCCAGTTCGGCGCCGAGATCTTCATCCCGCAGCTCGTGGGCATATCCCTCACGCGCGAACTCGGGCCGCTGCTGGCCGGCGTCATCCTGGCGGGCCGCACCGGCTCGGCCTATGCGGCGGAACTCGGCACCATGCGCGTGAACGAGGAGGTGGACGCGCTGCGCATCATGGGCCTCGACCCCATGTCCTGGCTGGTGCTGCCCCGCATCCTCGCCGCCACCCTGGTCATGCCTGTGCTCGCGATGGTGATGAACGTCACCGGCCTCATCGGCATGGGCATCGTGATGGGCGTGCTGGGCTATCCCCCGAGCGCCGTGCTCTCGCAGCTGGTGCAGTGGCTCGCACTCGGCGACCTGGCCGGCGGGCTCGGCAAGGCCGCCGTATTCGGCCTCGCCATCGGCTATATCGGCTGCCGCGCCGGGCTCTCGGCCGGGCGCGGCCCGCGCGCCGTGGGTGACGCCGCGACGGCGGCGGTGGTGGGCGGCATCGTCGCCCTGGTCGTGCTGGACGGCATCTTCGCCGTGCTCTTCTTCCGCCTCGGGTGGTAGGCATGACCGACAGCGTGATCACCGCCGAGGGCGTCGCGATGCGCTTCGGCCCCAACCTCGTCTTCCAGGACGTCACCTTCGACGTCCAGCGCGGCGAGGTCTTTGTCATCCTGGGTGGCTCCGGCTGCGGCAAATCCACCCTGCTCAAGCTGCTGATCGGCCTGCTCCCGCCCAGCGCCGGCGACATCCGCATCCTCGGCGAGGATCTCACGCATCTCTCCGGCAAGGCCCGTCGCGCACTGCTGGGGCGCATCGGCGTGATGTGGCAGTCCGGCGCGCTGCTCGGCTCGCTCAGCCTGGCCGAGAATGTGATGCTGCCCATCGAGGCGCACACCCGCCTGCCCGAATCAGCGCGCCGCCTCATCGCCCTGTCGAAGCTCGGCCTGGTCGGCCTCGGCGACGCCGCCGAACGCTTGCCGGCGGAGATTTCCGGGGGCATGCTGAAGCGTGCAGGCATCGCGCGGGCCATGGCCCTCGACCCCGAGATCCTGTTCCTGGATGAACCGTCGGCCGGGCTCGATCCCATCACCTCCGCCGGGCTCGATGACCTCATCCTCACCCTGGCGCGGGAGACGGGCACGACCTTCGTGGTCGTCACCCACGAGCTCCAGTCCATCCTGGCCATAGGGGACCGCTGCATCATGCTCGACAAGGAAGCGAAGGGCCTGATCGCCGAAGGTGATCCGCGCAAGCTGCGCGACGAAGGCACCCACCCCACGGTTCGCGCCTTCTTCCGGCGCGAGGCCAAGCCGGGCGGCTGACCATGCCTCAGGCGCGCAGCGTCCAATTCTCCGTCGGCGTGCTCGTGCTCATCGGCGCGGCGCTGGTCGTGGGCTTCGTGCTGTTCCTCACGCGCGACCGCATCACCACCAGCGACGCCATGTTCGAAACCTATCTGCGCGAAAGCGTGCAGGGCCTCGAGGTCGGCTCGGCCGTGCGCTTCCGCGGCGTCGCGGTGGGCCGCGTCACCGAGATCGGCCTGACCGCCGCCGAATACCGGCACGTCGCGCAAGAGGATTTCGAGGACGCCTTCCAGCTGGTGCTGGTGCGCTACGCGCTGAACCTCACCCGCATCGGCAGCATCCCCCGCGCGGCGGACGCCGTGGCCGCGGGGCTGCGCGCGCGCCTCGCCAGCCAGGGCATCACGGGCGTCGTCTACATCGAGCTGGACTTCCTCGGCCCCGAAATCGGCCTCGACAGCCCGTTCATTCCCTGGATACCGCTACACCCCTGGATCCCCTCGGTGCCCTCCACTGTGGCCCGGGCCCAGACGGCCCTCGAACAGGTCATTGCCCAGCTGGAGACCGTGGATATCGGCGTCCTGGCAAACAATCTGAACGGCCTGCTGGTGGAGCTGCGCGCCCTTGCGGGTGGAACCGGCGCGGGTTCCACCATGGCGGAGATCAACGCCCTCATCGAAGCCGCGCGCGAGGTCCTTGTGCAGGCCGATGTCCCCGCCCTCACGGCGGAGCTGCGCGGCGCCGGCGCCGCCACCCGCGGCCTGCTGGAAGGCGACGACCTGCGCGACGCCATCCGCGCGCTCACCGCCACCGCCCAGGCCCTCCAGTCCGCCACCGCCGCCCTGCCGCCGACCATCAGCCAGATCCAGGCCGCGCTGCGCGCCGCGCGCGCCACGACCACCGACCTGCAGGCCGAACTCGCTCCCATCCTGCGCGACCTGCGCGCGACCACCGCCAATCTGCGCGACACCACCGAGGCGCTGCGCCGCTCGCCCTCGCAGACCTTGTTCGGTGCGCCACCACCTCCGCCGGGAGCAGGCCAATGATCCGCCGCACTCTTCTGCTCCTGCTGCCGCCGCTCGCCGCCGCCTGCTCGGTGGTGCCCGACCGGCCCTATGTCCCGATCCGCCGCCACGCGCTGCAGCCCGCGCGGCCCCAGGGGCCGCCTGCCGCCCAAACCGGGCAGGTGCTGCTGCTGCGCACGCTGCGCGGCGCCCCGGGCCTCGAAGCGCGCGGCCTCAGGCGGGTGCGGGCGGATGGCAGCCTGGAGGCCGCCTTCTACGACGAATGGCTCGCCCCGCCGGCTGACCTTGCGGAGGCCGCCCTGCGTGCCTGGCTGATCGCATCGGGCGGCTTCTCCGCGGTGGCAGCCCCCGGCACCCGGCTTGCCACACCCTTGATCCTGGAGGCTGAGCTCACCGCGCTGGAGGCCCAGCAGGACCGCGCCGAAGCGCACGCCGGCATCGCCGCCCTCCTGCTGCGCGAGGCCGGTGGACTGGCCGAGGCACGGGTGCTGGCCCAGCGCAGCTTCATCGCCACCGCGCCCATCGCCCCGGCCGAGCCGCGCGATGCCGGCCTGCGTCAGGCCGAGGCCATGCAAACGGCGCTGGGCCGCGTGTTCCAGGCACTGGAATCCTGGGTGCTCGATGCCATGGCTGCCCGCTGAGGGGACAACCCGTCCAGCCCGGCTGAACCTGCGCTCACCCGCGATCCGGCGCACGCACCGTCAACAGCACCGCCGCACCACCGCCCAGCAGCAGCAGGACAACCGACATGCCCCAGCGCTGGCTGCCGGTGATCTCCGTCACCACGGCCAGCAGCGCCGGACCAAGGAAGCTGGTCACCCGCCCCGACAGCGCGAACATCCCGAAATGCGCCGAGATCTCGTCCTGCGGTGCCATCTTGGCCATCAGGCTGCGCGAACTCGCCTGGGCCGGGCCGAAGAAGAGGCCAAGGCACACCCCCAGTGCCCAGAAGAGCGCCTTGTCCTGTACCAGCAGGATACCCGCGCCCACCCCCATCAACGCCAGCAGTGAGAACAACACCGTGTTGCGCGCACCGAGCCGCTCCTCCACGAAGCCGCCGGCGAAGGCACCGATGCCGGCGGTGACGTTGATGGCAATGCCGAACAGCAGGATCTCCTGGAAATCCATGTCGAAGACGCCGGCGGCAAAGACTGCGCCGAACACGAACAGCACGTTCAACCCGTCAGTGTAGAACACCCGCGCGACCAGGAAGCGCAGCAGGGCGGGCTTCTGCGGCAACCGGCGGAACAACGCCACCACCTCGGTCAGCCCCTGCGCCGCTGCCACCCGCCAGGACGGCCGGAACCCCGGCGGATCGGGCACCACCACCAGCACCGGCACCGCGAAGATCAGGGTCCAGACAGCCACGAGCAACGCGGTTGCCCGCACCGGCTCGGCCATCTCCGCATCCAGACCGAACAGGGGCGGCGAGGGCTGCACCAGCAGCCCCAGGCTCAGCAAAAGGCAGCACAGCCCGCCACCATAGCCGGCCGCCCAGCCCATGCCGGAGACCCGGCCCACCCTGTCGGGTGTCGCCACATCGGTCAGCATGGCATTGTAGAATACCGTCCCCAGTTCGAAGCTCAGCGTGCCAAGTGCGACGCACAGCAACGCCCACAGGGCGAAGGCCGGCGCTGGCTCGGCAAACCAGATGCCCGCACTGAACAGCGCCATCAGCACGGTGGTGATGGCCAGCAGCGACCGCCGTCGCCGCCCGGCGTCCGCCACCGCCCCCAGCACCGGCGAAAGCCCGGCAATGGCGATTCCCACCAGCGCCTGCATCCAGCCCCACATCACCTGGCCCGAGACCGGGTCAGGGGCGATGCCGCGGGTGAAATAGGCGGCGATCACGAAGGTGGTGACGACCGTGGGAAAGGCGTTGTTGGCCCAATCGTAGCTGATCCAGGCCCATTCGCGGCGCGTCATGCGCCCAGCCTATGCCCCGCCCGCATCCAGGTCTATCGCGAAGCAGCGGCGGTCCCTCGACAGCGCCCCCTCGCGCTGTCTAGCTTCCGGCCATGCCGCCACGCCTCGTCTTCATCCATCATGCGCGCACCGGCGGCACCACCCTGCACGAGGCCTGGTCCGCCGCCTTCCCACCCGACGCCATCTGCCCCGAGCGCTTCGCCCGGCTGCATGAGTACGCGCCGGCGGCGCTCGCGCCCTACCGATTCTTCTCGGGGCATTTCCGCTTCGACCAGATGTGGATGATCCCGCACCCGCGCATCATCGTCACCGTGCTGCGCGACCCCGTCGAGCGGGTGCTGTCGCTCTATCACTACTGGCGCCGCTTCCGCCCCGACTTCATCGAACGTCACGGCCTCACCGGCCCGCGGCTGGCGCGTGAACGCGGCCTTCTGAGCTTCCTGCGGTCCACGGAGGCCGAGGTGACCATCTCCATCGACAACGCCATCGCCTGCCACCTCGCGGGCAACGCCATGCCGCTCGGCGAAGGGCGCTTCGGCACCCTCACCTCGCGCGGCGCCGACCCGCTGGAGCCCGAGGTCGTGCTCGACAAGGCGCGCGCGGCTCTGCAGGCCTGCGACTGGGTGGGCGAGACGAATGCGCTGGACGCGCTGCACGCGCGGGTCGCGCCGGTGATCGGCCTCGCCCCCGGGCCGCTGCCGCGGCGCAACAGCCGCGACACCACGAACCCCTACCAGGAGGAGGCACGCGAGGAGCCGGTGACGCCCGAGATCGCGGAAACCCTCGCTCGCCTCACCCGGCTCGACGCCGCGCTGCTTGCATTCGCCCGCGAGGATGCTGCGGTGCGCCGGGCCTGAGGCGCCAGTCACAACGCCGCCTGCACCGCCCGCACCGCCACCATCCCGGCCGCGAGATCGGGCTGGTGCGCCGCTTCCTGCAACAAGGCGCGCAGCGGCGCCTCCACCGCCTCATCGAGCCGCTGCCCAGCCAGCTCCCGCCGCGCCAGCCGGCCCTGGGCCGCGCGCAGCTCGCGCAGCAGCAGG
>SKWC01000326.1 GCA_007129145.1 Rubritepida sp. | reverse complement strand
GGCCTTCGAGGCGGCGCTGGAGGCGCTGGCCGCCCAGGGCGTGCGCATCCTCTCGGCGCGCGACGACGCGCAGGTGGCGGCGCTGGAGGCGGCGCTCACCACGGTGGACCTCTATGCCCATGACCTGCTGGCCTTCGAATCGCGCTGGCCGCTCGGCGCCTATGCAGCGCAGGGGGCGGACATGGTGGGCGCGCGCATCCACGACCTGCTGGAGCGCGCGGCACGGCTGACCGAGGCCGACTACCAGCGCGCGCTCGCCTGCCGCGAGGCGCTGCGCGCCCAGGTCGCCGCCTTCGCCGGGCGGGCGGAGGGCTTCCTGATGCTCTGCTCCTCCGGCCCCGCCATCCAGGACCATGGCTTCACCGGGCCGCGCCACTATGCCCTGCCCTGGACGCTGGTCGGCGGGCCCACCTTCGCCATGCCGCTGCTGGCCGTGGAGGATCTCCCGCTCGGCCTGCAACTCGCGGGCTTCGCCGGCCAGGACGCGGCACTCTGCGCCGCCGCCGGCTGGATCCGCGACACCCTTCTTCCCACCCCCCGCTGATAGGACAACAGCACCATGACAGCCCGCCGCAGCCTTCTGCTCGCGACCCCCGCCCTGCTCGCCGCCCCCGCCGTCTGGGGCCAGGCGCGCTTCGACGACCGCCCGATCCGCATCCTGGTCGGCTTCCCGCCCGGCGGCACCACCGACGTCGCCGCGCGGCTGATGGCCGCCAAGATGCAGGAGTCGCTGGGCACCCCCGTCGTGGTCGAGAACCGCGCCGGGGCGCATGGCAACATCGCCTCCGAGCATGTCGTCCGCGCGGCCCCGGACGGCCACACCCTGCTGATGGGCACCATCGGCGGGCTGGCCATCAACCCGACGCTCTACGGCAACCTCAGCTTCAACCCGCAGACCGACCTCGAGCCGGTCACCCGCGTGGGGCTGATCGTGAACGTGCTGGCGGTGCCGGTCAGCCGCCCCTGGCGCAGCGTGGCCGAGGTTATCGCCGCCGCGCGGGCCGAGCCGCTGACCTATGGCTCCTCCGGCTCGGGCGGGGCGGGGCATCTGGCGGGCGAGCAGTTCAACATGATGCTCGGCCTGCGCAACCAGCACGTCCCCTACCGTGGCGGCGCGCTGCTGGTGACCGACATCGCCTCGGGCCAGGTGGACATGGGCTTCACCCCGGCCTCGGGCGTGCGGCCCATCGTGGATGCGGGCCGGGCCGTGATGCTGGCGGTCACCACGCGGGAGCGCACCCCGCTGGTGCCGGGCCTTCCCGCCCTGTCCGAGGCCCCGGGCCTCGAGGGCTTCGACATGCAGGATTGGAGCGCGCTGATGGCGCCGCGCGGCCTGCAGCCGGCCATCCGCGACGCGCTGCACGCCGCGGCCACCGGCGCGCTGGCCAATGCCGAGGTGGTGGCGGCGCTGAACGGGCGCGGCATCGCGGCCACCCCCTCCACGCCGGAGGAGGCAGGCGCCTTCATCCGCTCCGAGGCGGAGAAGTGGCTGCCGATCGTGCGCGCCTCGGGCGCCCGCCCGACCTGACCCCGGCTTGCACCCCGGCGCGGGCTGGGGCATCGCCCTTGGCATGCCCCTGCCCGAGAGCCTGGACCGGATGATGCTGCGCGCGGCCGAGTTGCGCGCAGCACTGGACAACGCCAGCGGCGCCGAGATCGGCGCCCTGGCCAAGGAACTTTCCAGCCTCGACCCGCTGGTCGAGAAGGTCGCGGAATACCGCGCGCTGGAGAAGACGCAGGCCGAAGCCGAGGCGCTGCTGGCCGACCCCGAGATGCGCGAACTGGCCGAGGCGGAGCTGGACCAGGCGCGCGCCCGGCTTCCCGCGATGGAGCGCGCCATCAGGCTGATGCTGCTGCCCAGGGATGCGGCGGATGAGCGCAGCGCCATCCTGGAGATCCGCCCCGCTGCCGGCGGCGACGAGGCGGGGCTGTTCGCCGCGGAACTGTTCCGCGCCTACCAGCGCTATGCCGAGTCGCGCGGCTGGCGGTTCAGCGTGCTGGAATACGACGAGAACGAGCTGGGCGGGGTGAAGGGCGCCACCGCCGAGATCGAGGGCCAGGGCGTCTTCGCCCGGCTGAAGTTCGAAATCGGCGTGCACCGCGTCCAGCGCGTCCCCGCCACCGAGAACCAGGGCCGCATCCACACCTCCACCGTCACCGTCGCCGTGCTGCCCCAGGCCGAGGAGGTGGATGTGCAGGTGGACGACAAGGACCTGCGCGTGGACACCTACCGCGCGAGCGGCGCCGGCGGGCAGCATGTGAACAAGACCGACAGCGCGGTGCGGATCACGCACCTTCCCACCGGCATCGTGGTGGCGATGCAGGAGGAGAAGTCACAGCACAAGAACCGCGCCAAGGCGATGAAGGTGCTGCGCGCGCGGATCTTCGACGCGCAGCGCCAGGCGGCGGATTCCGCCCGCGCCGCGGACCGGCGCAGCCAGGTGGGCACCGGCGACCGCAGCGAGCGCATCCGCACCTACAACTTCCCCCAGGGGCGCGTGACCGACCACCGCATCGGCCTGACCCTGCACAAGATCGAGCGCGTCATGCTGGGCGAGCTCGACGAGATCATCGAGGCGCTGACCGCCGAGGACGAGGCGCAGCGCCTGGCCGCCGAGGGATGAGCGCCACGGTCGGCGCGCTGCTGTGCCGGGCCGGGCAGGCGCTGCGCGGCGCGGGCGTCGAGCAGCCGCGCATGGAGGCGCGCCGCATC
>SKWC01000025.1 GCA_007129145.1 Rubritepida sp. | reverse complement strand
GCCTTCACGCCGCGCTGGTCGGTGGTGGGCCAGGCGGATGTGGGCGGCTTCGGCCTGGGTTCGCAGTCCACCGTGGTGCTGAACGGCCTGGTGAACTACCGCGTGGCGGACAGCGTCGTGGTCGCCGCCGGCTACCGTGCCATGATGATCCGCTACCGCGAGGGTGGGATGCGGGTGAACGCCACCACCTCCGGGCCCATCCTGGGCGTGACGCTGCGCTTCTGAGGCGCCGGCCGGCTTCGCGCCGCGCCCGGCCTCCTATAGCCTCCGGGTGAAACGAATCCCGGAGGAACCCCCATGCCCACCACACGCCGCACCGCCCTCGTCACCGGCGCCGGCCGCAACATCGGCCGTGCCGTCGTGCATGTCCTGGCCGAGGACGGCTTCAACGTCGTCATCAACGGCTCGCGCGACCAGGCGGCCTGCGACAAGGTGGCCGAGGAGGCCCGCGCGCGCGGCGCCGAGGCGCTGGTGGTCATGGCCGATGTGGGCCGCGCCGAGGAATGCGCGCGGCTGGCCGCCGCCGCCATCGATCGCTTCGGCGGCGTGGATGTGCTGGTCAACAACGCCGCACTCCGCCCGAGCAAGCCCTTCCTGGAGATGACCGACGAGGAATGGCGCCGCGTGATCGCGGTGGACCTCGACGCCTCGGTGCATCTGGCGCGCGCCTGCCTGCCGGGGATGATCGAGCGCGGCTGGGGGCGTATCGTCCAGTTCGCCGGCATGAACGCCATCCATGGCTATTCCGGCCGCGCCCCCGTCTCGGTGGCCAAGCACGGTTCCTGGGGGCTGACCAAGGCGCTGGCGAAGGAGTTCGGGCCGAAGGGCATCACGGTCAACGCCATCTCGCCCGGCCCCATCGCCTCCGATGAGGAGATGGACGACAAGACCAAGGCCTATCGCGCCACGATGGTGGAGCGGATCCCCGTGGGCCGCCAGGGCAGCCCGGCCGAGGTCGCGGCCATGCTGCGCTTCCTGGTCAGCGACGCGGCCTCCTATGTCACCGGGCAGATGATCCAGGTGAATGGCGGCGGTCAGACCTGACCGCCGGCATAGGATTTCTCCTCGACCAGGGCCGAGCCCAGCAGGTCGTTGATCCGGCGCTTCACCGCCGCGCGGTGGTCGTTCTGCTGATAGACCGACCGCGCGAGCGCGATGAAACCCGCGCCGAAATCCTGGGCGTGTTCCTGCTCGCGGATCGCGTCCTCGATGTCCCACAGCCGGCGGTTCACCGCGCCAAGCTCGGCCAGCAAGGCATCGAGGCCGGGCGCGGCGGCGGTTGCGCGGGCGCGCAGCAGCGCCAGTTCGCGCCGCACATTGTCCAGCTGCGCGGGCGCGCCCAGGCGTTCGGACTTGATCTCCAGGATGGTGATCTTGTCGTAGAGCTCGCCCCAGGAGACGGGCACCTCCGGCATGTTGGCGGGGACGGGCTGGGCTTCATGCGTCATGGCTTTTCTCCGCAGGCCCCCCGGCGGGGACGGGTGGGGCGGCATCCAGCAGCGCCAGGACCTGGCGCGCCATCTCCTCGGCAGTCGCGCCGCCGCCGCCATCCAGCACGAGGTCGGCCTGCCCGGGCGGCTCATAGGGGCTGCTGACGCCGGTGAAATTCGCGATCTCGCCGCGCATGGCGCGGGCATAGAGGCCCTTGGCGTCGCGCTCCATGCACAGCGCAAGCGGCGTGTCCACGAACACCTCCAGGAACTCGCCCTCGGCCAGCATCTCGCGCACCATCCGCCGCTCGGCCTGGAAGGGCGAGATGAAGCTGCACAGCACGATCAGCCCGGCATCGAGCATCAGCTTCGCCACCTCGCCCACGCGGCGGATGTTCTCCACCCGGTCCTGGTCGGTGAAGCCCAGGTCGCGGTTCAGCCCGTGGCGCAGATTGTCGCCATCAAGCGAATAGGTGTGCCGGCCCAGGCGGTGCAGTTCCTGCTCCACCAGCTTGGCCACGGTGGACTTGCCCGAGCCCGAGAGGCCGGTGAACCACACCACGCGCGGAAACTGGCCCTTGGCCGCGGCGCGCGCGGCCTTGTCCACCAGGAAGCGCTCATGGTGGATGTTGGTGGCGCGGCGCAGCGCGAAGGCGATCATCCCCGCCCCGGCGGTGCGGTTGGTGAAGCGGTCCACCAGGATGAAGGCGCCGGTCTGGCGGTTCTCGGCATAGGGGTCGAGGGGGACGCGCTGCGCGAGGCTGAGGTTGCAGAAGCCGATCTCGTTCAGCGTGAGGCGGGTGGCCGCCTCATGCGCCATGCTGGCCACATCCACCCGGTGCTTGATCGCGGTGACCGAGGCGGTGGTCCATAGGTTGCCGATGCGCAGCATGTACTGCCGGCCGGGCAGCATCGGCTCCTCGTCCATCCAGAGCAGATGGGCTGCGAACTGGTCGGCCACGGCGGGGCGGTCGGCGGTGGGGGCCAGCACGTCGCCGCGCGCCACATCCACCTCATCCGTAAGGCAGATGGTCACGGCCTCGCCGGCCACGGCGCGGTCCTTCTCGCCATCGGGGCCGAGGATGCGCGCGACATGGCTCGCGATGCCCGAGGCCGCGACCACCACGCTTTCGCCCACCGCCACCGCGCCCGAGGCGATGGTGCCGGAGAAGCCGCGGAAATCCTGGTCGGGGCGGTTCACCCGCTGCACCGGGAAGCGGAAGGGAATGCGGCTCAGGTCGTGCTCGACATCCACCGTCTCCAGGTGTTCGAGCAGGGTCGGGCCGG
>SKWC01000136.1 GCA_007129145.1 Rubritepida sp. | reverse complement strand
GCGGGGCGCCGAGGTCGGCGGCGATCACCGGCCTTCCCATCGCCTGCGCCTCGACCACGGTGCGCCCGAAGCCCTCGGGCTGCAGGCTGGCGTGCACCACCACATCGGCGGTCAGCAGCGCGGCCGGCACATCCACCACATGGCCGGGCAGGTGCAGCCGGTCCATCACGCCCAGCGCCTCGGCCCGCGCGCAAAGCTGCGAGACATAGGCCGAGCGGCCCTGCGCATCGCCCGCCAGCACGGCATGCACGCCCGGCAGCAGGGGCAGCGCCTCGACCAGCACCATATGCCCCTTCCAGCGCGTCAGCCGCGCGGGCAGCAGCACCAGCGGCGCCTCGGCGGGCACGCCCCAGGAGGCGCGCAGCCCGGCCACCCGCGCGGGCGGAATGGCGTCGGGGTCGAAGATGGCGGTGTCGGCGCCGCGCGGGATGATGCGCAGCCGCGCCTCCTCCACCCCGTGGCGGTCGCGGATATGCGCGGCGATATGGCCGCTGATGGCGATGACGCGGTCGCCCCGCGCCATCACGGAGTTGTAGAGGCGCTTGCCCGGAAAGCCCTCCGAATAGGTGCCATGGTAGGTGGTGACCAGCGGCACCCGGGCGCGGCGGCGGGCCAGCAGCGCCGACCAGGCCGGGGCGCGCGAACGCGCATGCACCAGCGCCACCCCCTCGCGCGCGATCAGCGCCTGCAGCAGCCCGACGTTGCGCCACAGCGCCCAGGGCGCCTTGCGATCCAGCGGCAGGGTGACGTGGCGCCCGCCCAGCGCCTCAAGCTCCGGCACCAGCCGCCCGCCGGCCGAGGCGACCAGCGCGCATTGCCCTGCCGCGACCAGCGCGGCCGCGATCTCGATGGTGCCGCGCTCGACGCCGCCGGTGTCCAGCGCCGGCAGCACCTGCAGGATGGTGTGGGGCCCGTTCATCGCCTGCGGGCATAGGCGCGGGCGCGGGGATTGCCCAGGGGGTAGCGTGATGCCATGCCACCCGCATGACGGAACAGACCGGCACGATCCCCGCCGCCGACGGCACCCCCCTCGCCTTCCGCCGCCTGGCCGGGCGCGGCCCGGGCGTGGTGTTCCTGGGCGGCTTCCGCAGCGACATGACCGGCAGCAAGGCCGAGTTCCTGGCGCAGCGCTGCGCCGCAGGCGGCCGGGCCTTCCTGCGGTTCGACTACAGCGGCCATGGCGCCTCGGGCGGCCGCTTCGAGGATGGCACCATCACCCGCTGGGCCGCCGATGCCGAGGCCGCGCTGACGGCGCTGACCGATGGCCCGCAGCTGCTGGTGGGTTCCTCCATGGGCGGCTGGATCGCGCTGCTGCTAGCGCTGCGCCATCCGGCCCGCGTGGCCGGGCTGGTCGGCATCGCCCCCGCGCCCGACTTCACCGAGGAGCTGATGTGGGCCGCCTTCCCCGATTCCGTGCGGCAGCGGATCATGGTGGAGGGCGCCTGGGCGCGGCCCAGCGAATATGGCGATCCCGTGCCCATCACCCGCGCGCTGATCGAGGATGGGCGGCGGCATTTGCTGCTGGGCGGGCCGATCGCGCTGGACGTGCCGGTGCGGCTGCTGCACGGCCAGGGGGACCCGGACGTGCCCTGGCAGCACAGCCTGCGCCTCGCCGCGGCGCTGACCGGCCAGGATGTGCAGGTGCATCTGGTGAAGGACGGCGACCACCGCCTGTCCACCCCGCGCGACCTCGCGCTACTGGGCGGGACGCTGGACGCCCTCCTTGGCGACGCCCTCCTCCGCCAGGATGGCGCGTAGCCCCTCGCGGTAGGTCGGGTAGGCCCAGTCCAGGCCCAGCGCCGCCTTGGTGCGGCGGTTGGCGACGCGGCGGCTCTCGGCCCAGAAGCTGCGGCCCATCGGCGTCATGGCGGCCAGGGCCTCGGCGAAGCCGGTCTCGGGCGGCGGGGCCACGCCGAGCAGCCGGCACGCCTCCAGCACCACATCGGCCTGCGGGCTCGGCTCGTCATCCACCAGATGCAGCACGCGCACGCCCGGCGGGAGTTGCTGCGCCGCCGCGGCCAGCAGGGCGCGGGCGATGTCGTCGCGGTGGATGCGGCTGAAGGCATGGCCGGGCTTCACCACGCGCCGCGCGGTGCCGGCGCGCACATCATCCAGCGCCGAGCGACCCGGCCCGTAGATGCCCCCGGTGCGGAACAGATCCACCGCCGCGCGGTCGGCCAGCTCGGCCCATTGCTGCTCGGCCGAGAGGCGCGCGCGGCTGCGGTCCTGGCCCGGCGTGGGGTGGCTGTTCTCCTCAACCCATTCGCCCTTGCGGTCGCCATAGACGCCGGTGGTGGAGATGTAGCCCACCCAGGCCAGCGGCGCGGCCGTGAGCGCGGCGCGGTGCATGGCCCAGACCGGATCGCCCAGCGGAGCGGGCGGGGCGGTGACGACCAGGCGCGTGGCGGCGCGGAAGGGCGCGGGATCGGCGAAATCCACCACCCGCACCCCAGGGAGCGGCGTGGCGGCGGCCGGGTCCCGCGTGGTGGCGGTGACGGCCCAGCCGGCGCGGGCGGCGCGGACGGCGATCGCCGTCCCCGTGTAGCCCAGCCCCACCACCAGCAACTCGGACGCATCGCTCATGTGGCCACTGTGCCGTGCCGCCGGGCCGCGCGCCAGCCGAATCCGACGATTCCGCAGCGCGGAAAAAACGGCTATCCCCGGGGGATGACAAGGCGCGCATCCCTGCTGATCGCCGCGGCCTGCCTGGCCGGCGCGG
>SKWC01000307.1 GCA_007129145.1 Rubritepida sp. | reverse complement strand
TGTTCCCGTTCACCCGCCTGGTGCACATGCTCTCGGCACCGATCCGCTATGTCACGCTGCGGCGCGGCTGGCAGGTGGTGCGCACGAAGGACTGGGCGCCCAAGCCCGTCGAGGTGCTGCCGGTGGCCAACGTGGTGATGGCCAACATCGCCCGCAGGCTCGCGGGCATGGCCAAGCTGCCGCAGGCCGATCGCCCCGCCACGGCCACGGGGGCGGCGCCGGGCATCATCGGCCTCGCGCTCGCGCCGCTGGTGCTGGCGCTGCGGCTGCTCGACCGGATCGCCGTCCGGCTGGCGGGCGAAGCCGCCCGCCGCGACGCCGACAAGACACCGGCGGAGTGAGGACCATGGCCAAACCGCTGTTCAATCCGGTGGTCGTCAACGGTCAGGTGATCTCCGTGCAGGAGATCGCCGCCGAGACCCAGAACCACCCCGCCCCCCAGGGCAAGCCGGGCGTCGCCTGGCGGGCCGCGGCGCAGGCGCTCGCGATCCGTGCCCTGCTGTTGCAGGAGGCTCGCGCCATGGGCCTTTCCGCCCGGCCCGAGGCCCTCGCCCCGGGCAAGCGCGAGACCGACGATGAGGCGCTGATCCGCGCCGTCATCGCCGCCCGCGTCACGCCCGAACCGCCGGACGAGGCCACCTGCCATGCCGCGTGGCTGGCCGACCGGGAGCGCTGGCGCAGCCCCGCCCTCTACGAGGCTGCCCACATCCTGTTCCCGGCACAGCCCGAAGACCTGGCCGCCCGCACCTCGGCCCGCGATGCCGCCCTGCTGACGCTGGCCGAGCTTGCCCGCAGCCAGCGCGCCTTCGACCGGCTGGCGCGGGAGCGGTCGGCCTGCCCCTCGCGGGAGGCCGGCGGGCGGCTGGGCCAACTCGTCGCGGGTGACACGGTGCCCGAGTTCGAGGCGGTGCTGAACGCACTGCCGGAAGGCGCCATCGCGCCCGAGCCGGTCGCCACACGCTTCGGCTTCCACATCATCCGGCTGGATGCCCGCGCCGAGGGTTCTCCCCTGCCCTACGAGACCGCCCGGCCGCACATCGCGGCTGCGCTGGAGAAAGCGGCCTGGGCGAGCGCGGCGCGCGCCTTCGTCGCCCACCTGCTCGCCGATGCGACCATCGTCGGCATCGACCGCGCCGCCTGACGCCATCGCCGGGGCCCCTGCGCCCCGGCCCCGATCCCGAGGGCTTCGTGCCATGTCCAGCCTGTCCACCGAGACCCTGCGCCCCATGCCGATCCGGGCCGAGGACGACCCTCTGGACCTGATCCTCGCGGAGCATGCCAGGCAGCGCGTCCTGTTCGGCCTGCTCGACCGCGTCGCAACCCTGGGCACGGCCGATCCGGACACGGCGGCGCGGTTGCAGACCTACCTGACGGAAACCCTGCCGCTGCACTGGCGCGACGAGGAGGAGGATCTTCTGCCCCGCCTGCGCCGCCGGGCCGAACCCGAGGACGCCATCGAGGCGGCGCTGGCGCGGATGCTGCACGACCATGACGCCTCGGCGGCGGTCGCGGTGACGCTGTCGCGCGCCATCGCGCTGATGGCCAAAGGACAGGCCCCCGACACCGAGACCCGCGCCACCCTGCGCGCCTTCGCCGACCGCGAGCGGCGCCACCTCATCTTCGAGAATGCCATCATCATCCCGCTTGCCCGCGTCCGACTGACCGCCGCCGACCGGCACAGCATGCTGCGCCTGATGGCCCAGCGGCGCGGGCAGAGCCTGCCGACGATGCCCTGACATGTATGCCGAAACCCGCGCCAACCCGCGCCCGAGCCCCGGAGCCCGTTCCATGAACCTGATGCTCGCCTACGACCATTCGCGCAACGCGCGCATCGCGCTCGACGGCGTCAAGCGCCTGTTCGCCGACTCCCGCCCCGACATCACGCTGATCTCGGTGATCGAGGACCCGATCAGCAACACCAGCGCGTCCGACGACATGTTCGAGACCCAGTACGCCGAACAGAAGGCCGGGGCCGAGGCCGCCGCGCGCGAACTGACCGAGTCGGGCTTTCCGACTAAGGTGCTGTTCGCCGAAGGCGATGCCCGCAAGATGATCCTGCGCGCCACCGAGGAGCGCAAGCCCGACCTGCTGGTGCTGGCCCGGCACAGCCACAAGCCCGATGGCGGCCCGATCGCGCGGCGCCTCGAGGCGCTGGTCGAGGAATTCGACCACATGACGTTCGGATCGGTCTCGGCCTTTCTCGCGCGGCGGGCGACCTGTCCGCTGCTGATCATTCCCGCACCGTAACCGCCCGCCAGCCAAGCGCCGCCACCGCCTGACCCCACGAGGCCACCCCATGAGAGTTTCCGATCTCTTCCGCGTCCGGAACCGCGACATCCGCGCGCTGCACCTGACCTGGATCGCGTTCTTCATCACCTTCTACGTCTGGTTCAACATGGCGCCGCTGGCATCCTCGATGCTGCGCTCGGCGGACTGGCTGACTCGCGACGACATCCGGCTGTTCGCCATCGCCAACGTGGCACTGACGATCCCAGCGCGCATAATCGTGGGCATGGCGCTCGACCGCTTCGGGCCGCGGCGGGTGTTCTCGATCCTGATGGTGCTGATGGCGATCCCGGCGCTGGTGTTCGCCTTCGGCACCTCGCGCGAGCAGCTGCTCGTCGCCCGCCTCGTGCTGTCCTCGGTCGGCGCGAGCTTCGTCGTCGGCATCCACATGACCGCGCTCTGGTTCCGCCCGCGCGACATCGGCTTTGCCGAG
>SKWC01000158.1 GCA_007129145.1 Rubritepida sp. | reverse complement strand
GGGCAGAACCACCGCGCCCTGCCCGCGCTGCTGCAATGGCAGGCGGGCCGGGCGGTGGCGGTATTCCCCGAGGCGGTGGCCGCCGCGCCGGCGGTCTGAGGCCGCGCCATCACCGCCATGAATGGCGGCGATCGGCGCCGGGCCATGGCCGCCCCGGCCGGGCAGGCCCATCTCAGGCGTCGAGACGGGGCCACATGCCGGCCTCGCGGAGGCATCCCATGATTGACATTCGTCCCTTCGACAGCCTGGGCGGCGCCGATTTAGGCTGGCTCAAGGCGCGCCATCACTTCTCCTTCGGCCGCTACCAGGACCCCGCGCGCATGGGCTGGGGCAAGCTGCGCGTCTGGAACGACGACGAGATCGCGCCGGGCAAGGGCTTCGACCCGCACCCGCACCGCGACATGGAGATCATCACCTATGTCCGCGAGGGCGCCATCACCCACCGCGACAGCATGGGCAATGAGGGCCGCACCGCGGCGGGCGATGTGCAGATCATGTCGGCCGGCACGGGGGTGGTGCACAGCGAGTACAACCTCGAACCCGGCGTGACCAAGCTGTTCCAGATCTGGATCATCCCCGATGTGCAGGGGGCGAAGCCGAACTGGGGCGCCAAGGAGTTCCCGAAGGCGGGACGCGAGGCGCGCTTCGAGGTGCTGGCCGGCGGCCGCCCCGGCGATGCCGAGGCCGGCGCGCTGCCCATCAACGCCAACGCCGCGGTGATGGCCGCGACGCTCGCGCCGGGGCAAGAGCTTCGCCACACCCTGGCGCCGGGCCGCGCCGCCTATCTGGTGCAGGCGCGCGGCAGCGCCACGGTGAACGGCCATGCGCTCGGCCTGCGCGACGCCGCCGCGGTGGTGGAGGAGGATGCGATCATCCTGCGCGCCGGCGACGACGAGGCCGAGGTGGTGCTGGTCGAGGTCGCCGCCTGACGCAGCACCAGGGCGCGGGGGTCAGTTCCCCCGCGACTGCGCCCGCAGATCCGCGATGGTGGCGCGGTTCGTCACCTGCTCGGCGTTCATCCGGATCTCGATGAGGGCGGGCTTTCCGCTGGCAGTGGCGCGCTGATAGGCCGGGACCAGTTCCTCGGTGCGCTCCACCACCTCGCCATGGCCGCCGAAGGCCTCGATGAAGCGGGCGAAATCGGGGTTGGTGAGTTCGGTGCCGGAGACGCGCTCGGGATAGACGCGCTCCTGGTACATGCGGATGGTGCCGTACATCCGGTTGTTGAACACCAGGATGATGGGTGCGACGCCGTGGTGGAAGGCGGTGGCGATCTCCTGCCCGGTCATCAGGAAGCCGCCGTCGCCCACGAAGCAGATGGCCTGGCGGCCCGGGTTCACCACCGCGGCCCCGATGGCCGAGGGCACGCCATAGCCCATGGCGCCATTGGTCGGCCCGAGGAAGTCCTGGCCTTCCTTCACATGCATGAAGCGGGTGGGCCAGGTGGCGAAATTGCCCGCATCGGTGGTGAAGATGGCGTCCGGCGGCAGCACCGCCTCCAGCGCCTGCAGCGCGCGCGCCAGGTTCAGCGGGCCGTCATACTCGGGTGCCACCGCCTGGGCCTCGCGCGCGGCGCGAACCTCGGCGCGCCAGGTGCCCCAGCGGGGGCTCGCCACCTTCTGGCCCTTGAGGCCCGCGGCGAAGGCGTTCACATCCGCCGTCACACCCAGCGCCACGCGATAGACGCGGCCGATCTCGCTCTGCTCGGGGTGGACATGCACGATGGGGGTGGCGCCGGCCATGTCGAGAAGGGTGTAGCCCTGCGACACAGGCTCTCCGATGCGGGTGCCGATGGCCAGGATCAGGTCGGATTTCTTCGCCGCCGCCACCAGACCGGCATCGGCGCCGACACCCAGGTCACCGGCGAAATGCGGGCTGGTGCCGTCGAACAGGCCCTGGCGGCGGAAGGCCACCGCCACGGGCAGGTCATTGGCCTCGGCGAATGCGCGCAGCGCGGCGCGGCCAGCCTGCGTCCAGCGGCTGCCGCCCATCACCACCAGCGGGCGCTCGGCGCGGGCCAGCATCTCCATCATGGCGGGGATGGCCTCGGGCGCCGGATGGGCGGGCAGGACGCGCTGCGGGCCGATGTCGGGCACGGCCACGCGGTGCTTCTGCATCTCCTCGCTGATCGCGACCACCACCGGGCCGGGCCGGCCGCTGACCGCGACATCGAAGGCATGCGCCATGATCTCGGGGATGCGACGGGCGTCGTCGATCTGCGTCACCCACTTGGCCAGCGGGCTGAACATGCGGCGGTAGTCCACCTCCTGGAAGGTCTCGCGGTCGGTCTCCTCGACCGGGATCTGGCCGACCAGCAGCACCATGGGCGTGCTGTCCTGCATGGCCACATGCACGCCGATGGCGGCGTGGCAGGCGCCGGGCCCGCGCGTGACGATGGCGACGCCGGGCTTGCCGGTCAGCTTGCCATGCGCCTCGGCCATGTGGACCGCGCCCGCCTCGAAGCGGCAGGTGATCAGGTTGACGCGGTTGCGCTGGGCATAGAGCCCGTCCAGCAGGTCCAGGTAGGATTCGCCCGGCACGGCGAAGACATGGCTCGCCCCCTGCGCCACCAGCGCATCGGCCAGCAACTGCCCGCCGCTGCGTTCCTGCATTCCCGCCATGCCCGTGCTCCCTCCGGAAAACCTTGCCGAGCGGGAAGTTAGATCAGGGCCGGCGCGGCGTCACTCCGCCGGGGCGGCCCCACCCGGCGCGGCCCCAGCCTGCG
>SKWC01000120.1 GCA_007129145.1 Rubritepida sp. | reverse complement strand
GGGCCCGCCGCGCTGACAAAAAGCTGCTCTACCGTCTGCGGCGCGGCATTGGCCACGCGCAGCACGCCGTCGCAGCCCAGCGCCATCGGCTCGCCCCCCGGGCCGGCGCAGGCCGCCGCCAGCGGCAGCAGCAGCCCGAGCGCGAGAAGCCGCCTCATGCCCATGCCGGCGTGACGGGCGCCACCGCCATGCCCTCCCCGGTGATCACCTCGCCCGCCGCCAGCAGCACATCCTCACGGTAGCGCGGGCCCACGAGCTGCACGCCCACGGGCCGGTCGCCCGCCATGCCGGTGCCGACCGCAAGGCCTGGCAGGCCCAGGAAGGGGATGGCCAGCTGCGTCAGCTGCGCCTCCCACATGGCGGCGAAGCGCTCGAAGCCCAGCCGGTCATCCTCATTGGGGAAGGGCAGTTCGCCGCTTACGGGCATCAGCACCACCGGATATTGCGCAAGGAACAGGTTCCACGCCCGCACCAGCCGCTGCCGCGCGGTCAGCCCGTCATGCAGCTCCGCGAGGTTCGGCGGCGCGACCAGCCGCTGGATGTGCTCATGCACGGCCAGGGCGGCGGGCTCATTCTCGCGCCGCACGGCGGCCATGACGGATTGCTGCGCCACGCACATCCACAGCTGCGCCTGCAGCCGTGCCGGTTCGCGCAGGGGCGGCGGGGCCGCCACCTCCTCAACCGCCCAGCCGGCATCGGCCAGCCGCGCCGCCGCCGCCCGCAGCGCGTCCTTCACCTCAGCCG
Source organism: Rubritepida sp. (assembly GCA_007129145.1). Classification (GTDB taxonomy): domain Bacteria; phylum Pseudomonadota; class Alphaproteobacteria; order Acetobacterales; family Acetobacteraceae; genus Roseococcus. The sequence continues at coordinate 1,987 of SKWC01000120.1, read as the reverse complement.
CCACCGGCATCCCCTCGGGGGCAATGCACAGCGCGGCGCGGCGCGGCAGCGCCGGCCCTTCCAGCGGCATCGGAACATGCCAGGGGTCGCGCGGGTCGGCCGCGCTCATCGCCGCCAGCGCCAGGCGCAGGTCGGCCATGCTGCGTGCCAGCGGCCCGCTGACCGACATGAGCTGCCCGCCGATGTCGCGGTCCGGCAGCGAGGGGTTCCAGGCCGGGATGCGCCCGATGCTCGGCCGCAGCCCATGCACGCCATTGGCATAGGCCGGGTAGCGCACCGACCCGCCGATGTCCGTGCCATGGCCGATCGCGCCGATCCCCGACGCCACCGCCGACCCTGCGCCCCCCGAGGAACCCCCCGGCGTGATGTGCCTGCCATGCGGGTTCCAGGTCGCGCCATGCAGCAGGTTCGAGCAGAACCAGCGCACCGAGAAGGCGGGCGTGTTGGTCCGCCCGATGATCACCGCGCCCGCCTTGCGGAAATTCGCCACCACCGGGTTGTCCTCGGCGGCGCGGTGGCCGGCCTGGATGCGGATGCCGTTGGTGGTGGCGTGGCCCGCCTGGTCCACATTGACCTTCACCGTCACCGGCACCCCGGCCAGCACGCCGGGGTCCTCGCCGCGCGCCACCGCGGCATCCACCGCATCGGCCGCGGCCAGCGCCTCCTCCGGCATGGCCTGGACCACGGCGTTGAGATGCGGGTTCACCGCCTCCAGCCGCGCCAGCGCCGAGAGCGTGACCTCCCGCGCCGAGACCGTGCGCCCCTTCACCTGCGCGGCCGCCTCGGCGGCCGTCCAGCGCCAATATTCCGTCATGCCATCCCCCTGAAGGCGAAACCGGCCTCAGCCGGGCAGTTCCAGCACGTTCTTGCTGATGATGTTGCGCTGGATCTCGTTGGTGCCGCCATAGATCGAGGTCGGCCGCGCCTGGATGTAGAGCGCGCCCGGGTTGAGGTTGCGGTTGCCCTCCATCGGCCCGAACAGCCCGGCATTCTCCCCCGCCACCTCCAGCGCCGTCTCGGTGATGCGCTGGAACAGCTCGCTCTGGATGACCTTGAGCTGCGAGACATCGGCGCCCAGCGGCCGGCCCTGCTTCAGCACCTCGACATAGCGCGAATACAGCGCCTTCAGATCCTCGAGGTCGGCGCGGTGCCGGGCGAAGCGCTCCTGAAACAGCGCGTCCTCGGCCGCGCCCATGCGCTCGGCCAGCTGGCGCAGCCGGGTCAGCGCATAGGCGGATTGGCGCGGGCTGCCCAGGTAGATGCGCTCGAAGCTGAGCAGGGCCTTCGCCATGTCCCAGCCCTTGTTCAGCTCACCGACCAAATTCTCCTTCGGCACCTTCACATTGTCGAAGAAGACCTCGCAGAACTCGTCATGCATCTCGAGGTTGATGATCGGCCGCACCGTGATGCCCGGCGTCTTCATGTCCACCAGCAGGAAGGAGATGCCCTGCTGCTTCTTGGCGGTCTTGTCGGTGCGGACCAGCAGGAAGATCCAGTTGGCGTCCTGCGCCAGGGTGGTCCAGGTCTTCTGGCCGTTGACGACGTAATGGTCGCCCATGTCCACGGCCTCGGTGCGCAGCGACGCCAGGTCCGAGCCGCTGTTGGGCTCGGAATAGCCCTGGCACCAGACGTGCTCGCCATTCAGGATCTTCGGCAGGAAGTGGTCCTTCTGCGCCTCGGTGCCGTATTTGATCACCAGCGGGCCCAGCATGATGATGCCGTGGTCGTTGCTGCGCGCGCAGCCCCAGCGCTCCAGCTCCTCGGTGAAGATGATCTGCTTGGCCGGCGACAGCCCCAGCCCCCCGTATTCGCGCGGCCAGCCGGGGCACAGCCAGCCCTTCTCGGCCAGCTTGAAGTACCAGACCTTGTTCTCCTCCCAATGCAGCCGCTTCTCGGGGTTGCGCAGGTCGGCCGGGTAGTTCGCCTCGATCCAGGCGCGGACATGGGCGCGGAAGGCGTCGTCGGGCAGGGCGTTGAGGTCCTGCGG
>SKWC01000301.1 GCA_007129145.1 Rubritepida sp. | reverse complement strand
TTCGCGCCGTCGGGGCACCGGACCGGGCCGCGGCGCTGGCGAGCCTGGCCCGCAGCGGCGTGCGGCCGGATGTGATCCTGGCAGAGGACAGCCTGAACGACGACTCGGAAGGGCTGGCACTGGCGGACATGCTGCACGAAAGGCTGGGCAGCGCGGCGGCGCTGGGGATCCTCGGCGACGGGCCGGCCAGCCCACACCCGGCCGCCGGCACGGTCCGCCTGGTCAAGCCGGCCCCGCCGGAGGCGATCCTCGCGGCCATCGCGGCACAGCTGCCGCAGCAGCCGGCCAGCCTGCCCCGCCAGGGGGCGGCGGATCCGCCGATGCATCCGCTCGTTCACCTGGTGGAAGCCCGCCGCGCCGCGAGCGCCGTGCTGCGGCGCGTGCTCGAGGCCGCGGGATGGGCGACGCGGGCGCACGCCACTGCCGAGGATTTCCTGACGCACTACGAACCCGGTGGCGAGATGTGCGTCGTGCTCGACGCCAACCTGCCGGGGATGGGGAGTTTCGCCCTGCTGAAGCGTCTGCGGGCTTCGGGCGACACGGTTCCCGTGCTGATGCTGACCGGCTTCAGCGACGTGCCCGCCGCGGTGGCGGCGATCCGCGCAGGGGCGACCGACTTCCTGGAGAAGCCGGTCAGCCGCGCCGTGCTTCTGGAGGCGGTGACCCGGGCGATCGAGCTGGCGCATGACACGGGCAAGCAGGCCGCCCTGCGCCGCGATGCCGCCACGCGGATCGCTGCGCTGACCCCACGGCAACGCGAGGTGATGCAGCGCGTGCTGGCCGGCGAGCCGAGCAAGAACATCGCCGCCGATCTGGCCATCAGCCAGCGCACGGTGGAGAGCCATCGCGCCGAGGTGATGCACCGCATGGGCGTGCGGTCATTGCCCGCCCTGGCCCGCCTCGTGCTGCTGGCGGAAGCCGAGCCGAAGGCGCCCACTCCGTAGAATCCGATCCTGCCTCCGCGTCCTGCTTCGTTGTTGAATTAACTTGGGTGTTGGGCCGCCGCGCAGTGTGCGTGAGCGAGACGCCCCACCCAAGGAGGGCGCACGCCATGGACAAACACCGCATCACCGGAGCGGCCAAGCAGGTCAGCGGCAAGGTCAAGTCGGGCGTGGGCAAGGCGCTGGGTGACACCAAGCTGCAGGTCGAAGGCAAGGCCGAGCAGGTCGAGGGCAAGGTCGAGAACGCCGTCGGCTCGGCGCGGGATGCCGCCGGGGACACGAAGAAGCGCTGATGCGGGCCGCGCAGCCGCCTCGGCGGCTCGCCACGGCACAGCCGGCAGCGGAACGCCATGATGGCCTGAGCGGCGGCGCGGGGATCCGCGCCCGGCGGGCCTCGCGTGCCGGTGCGACGTCCAGCCCCGTCCATTGGGAGAATTGCCCGTGTCCACCAATCTGATCGTCGGAATCGCCGTGATGGTGTCCGGCCTGATCCTGCTCTTCATGGGCTACAACGCATCGCAGGCACCGCTCGAACAGGCCAGCGAAGCCCTCACCGGCCGCTTCAGCCAGCAGACCACCTGGTTCCTCCTCGCCGGCGGCGCGGCGGTCGTGGTCGGCGCCGTGCTGATCTTCCTCGCCAGGCGGCGCTGACAGCGCCGCGGCCTCAAGGATCCATTCGAACCTCAGGAAAGGGGACAGCCATGTCCGTCGGCACCATCCTCATCATCATCCTCATCATCTTCCTGCTGGGAGGCTTCAGCGGCGTCGTCGGCGGCTACGGCTACGGGTTCGGCCACGGGGGCGTCGGCATCCTCGGCGCGATCCTGATCGTCGTGGTCATCCTGGTGCTGCTCGGCCGCCTCTGAACCGGCCCCAATGCCGGCGCGCCGCAAGGCCCGCCGGCCCATCCAGCAAGGAGGAGGGACACATCATGCGAATGGCGACAGCGGCAATCCTCTGCGCGCTCGCGGGATCGGGGCTGATGGCGGCGACGCCGGCCCTGGCCCAGGACCGATCCGAGCGCCGGGATGCGGGGCGCCAGGACATCGTGACGCATGTGCGCACGGTAAACGAGCTCGCGGCCATGTGCGACCCGCGCTGGGGCGGCCTCGCGCGGCTTGAGGCCATCGCCTACTGCCAGGGCTACCTGACGGCGGCGGGCCAGTACCATGCGCTGACACGGCCGCCCGGCGGGCCGATGCGGCCGCTCTTCTGCGTCCCCGGTCGCGGACCGAGCGTGGCGCAGTCGGGCGTCGATTTCTCGCAGTGGGCGCGGGCCAACCCGCGGCACGGCAACGAGCCGGCGCTCGATGGGTTCCTGCGCTGGGCGCAGGAACGCTTCCCCTGCGAGGCGCCGTCGCGCCGCCGCAGCCGCAGCCGCTGAGAAAGGGAGGATGACAATGCGCACATCGAAACCCGCCTTCGGCCTTGCCCTGGCACTGGCACTGGCACTCGCCGGCTGCGCGGGGATGACCGACACGCAGCAGCGCACCGCGACCGGCGCGCTCGGCGGCGCCGCGGCCGGCGGCCTCATCGGCTCATTCACCGGGGATGCCGGTCTGGGCGCCCTGCTGGGGGCCGGCATCGGTGCCGGCGGGGGCTATCTGTATGACCAGTCCCTGCGCCGCTACTAGGGCGCCCTCCGCGCGACCGGCCGTGCAGCGGTTCGACGCGATCGGACGCCGCCGCAGCGCGACCCGGCCGGAGGCCTTGCGAACCCACCAGTGAACCCGGGAGCCATCATGGCTTCCGGAGGATCCTGCCTCGCTGATTCCTCCATCCCCCCCTCAGCGGGCAGTGAACCCCC
>SKWC01000213.1 GCA_007129145.1 Rubritepida sp. | reverse complement strand
GGCATGCATCGGTGGGGCTGACGCTGGATTTCCACCATTCCTGGTGGGACGAGGACCTGCCGGGCGCCATCGCCGCCGCCACGGCCGACATCCTGGTGGTGCAGATCTGCGGCCAGTCGGTGCCGTCCGACGGCACGGCGGCGCAGCGCGCGGAACTGGCCGAGGGGCCCGCCGACCTCGGGCTGTTCCTGCGCGACCTGGACGATGCGGGGTATGCCGGGGCGATCGAATACGAGGTCTTCTGGGAGCCGATGGGCCGTCCGGAACTGCCCGGCCTGCTTGATCGCGCGGTTCGCGACTTCCTGGACCTCACCGGGAGCGGCTGACGACCGGCATCTCGCGCACTTCCTGCGGGGCTGGCTGGCGAAGCCGCGCGGCTCCGTCGCCCGAGCCCGCGGGAGAGGCTCCCCCCTACCGCCCCTCCGGGCGCAGCGCCTCGACCGCCGCCGCCAGCGCCGCGGGCTCCGGGCGGGCGACGAAGCGGGCGGGCTGCTCCACCGCCACGGCCAGCAGACGCTTGTATTCGGCGCGCGCCACCTCGCGCGTGCCGAACTGCGCCAGATGCGCGGTCTGGAACTGCGCATCGAGCAGGGTGAAGCCGCCCAGCCGCAGCCGCGCCACCAGATGCACCAGCGCGATCTTGGATGCGTCATCGGCGCTGCTGAACATGCTCTCGCCGAAGAAGGCGCCGCCCAGCGCCAGCCCATACAGCCCGCCCACCAGCGCGCCATCCTGCCAGGCCTCGATGGAATGGGCGTGGCCCGTCGCGTGCAGCGCGATGAACAGCCGGCGGATCTCGGCGTTGATCCAGCTGTCGGGGCTGGCCGGGCGCGGCGCGGCGCAGGCGTCGATCACCTCGGTGAAGGCGGTGTCCGCGGTGATGGCATAGGGCTGCTGGCGCATCCGCCGCCACAGCCGCCGCGGCAGGTGGAAGCCATCCAGCGGGATGACGCCGCGGTGCTCAGGGTCCAGCCAGTAGAGGGTGGGCGCGTCCCGGCTCTCGGCCATGGGAAAGATGCCGATGCGGTAGGCCCGCAGCAGCAGTTCCGGCGTGATCTCCAACTGGCGCCGCCTGGACATCGGCCCTCCCTCTTGGGGCGGCGCCATCATGGCATGTTCAGCCGCCGGGCGCAGCGCCCGCGACGAAGCGTTCCAGCCAATGGATGGTGTAGTCGCCGGCCTGGAACTGCGGGTCGTCCATGATGCGCTTGTGCAGCGGCAGCGTCGTCTCGATCCCGTCCACCACCATCTCGTTCAGCGCGCGGCGGGCGCGGGCGATGGCCTGGGCGCGGGTCGCGCCATGCACCACCAGCTTGGCCACCAGGCTGTCATAGTGCGGCGGCACGCTGTAGCCGCTGTAGAGCGCCGAATCGACCCGCACGCCCAGCCCGCCGGGCGCGTGATAGGTCGTCACCCGCCCCGGCGAGGGCGCGAAGGTCTCGGGGTGCTCGGCGGTGATGCGACATTCGATGGCGTGGCCGCTGAAGCGCACATCCTCCTGGCCGTAGCCAAGTTCCTCGCCGGCGGCGATGCGGATCTGCTCGCGCACCAGGTCGATGCCGCAGACCATCTCGGTGACCGGGTGCTCGACCTGCAGGCGGGTGTTCATCTCGATGAAGGCGAACTGCCCGTCCTGCCACAGGAACTCCAGCGTGCCGGCGTTGCGGTAGCCAAGGTGCCGCAGCCCCGCCGTGACCTGCGCGCCCAGCGCGTCGCGCGCGGCGGCGTCCAGCACGGGGCTGCCCGCCTCCTCCACCAGCTTCTGGTGGCGCCGCTGAAGGGAACAATCGCGCTCGCCGAAATGGACGACATTGCCCTGGCTGTCGGCCAGCACCTGCAATTCGATGTGGCGCGGCCGGTCGAGGTATTTCTCGAGATACACCTCGTCATTGCCGAAGGCGGCCTTGGCCTCGGCCCGCGCGAGGCGCCAGCCGTCCTCGAGTTCGGAGGCGTCGCGCGCCACCTTCATGCCGCGCCCGCCGCCGCCGGCCGCGGCCTTGAACAGCACGGGATACTTCACCGCATCGGCGACGGCGCGCGCCTCCTCCAGCGAGGTGACCGCCCCGGGAGAGCCGGGCACCAGCGGCACGCCCAGCTTGCGCATGGTGTCCTTGGCCGAGATCTTGTCGCCCATCAGCCGGATGTGGTCGGCGGTGGGGCCGATGAAGGTGAAGCCATGCGCCTCCACCATCTCGGCGAAGCGGGCGTTCTCGCTCAGGAAGCCATAGCCCGGGTGGATGGCGTCGGCGCCGGTGATGGTGGCGGCCGAGAGGATGTTGGCGACGTTGAGGTAGCTCTCGCGCGCGGGCGGGGGCCCGATGCACACGCTCTCATCGGCCAGGCGCACATGCATCGCGGTCTCGTCGGCGGTGCTGTGCACGGCGACGGTGCGTATGCCCATCTCCTGGCAGGCGCGATGCACCCGCAGCGCGATCTCGCCGCGGTTGGCGATGAGGACCTTCTTCATGGGGCGGGCTTCATGGGGCAGGTCGCTGGCCTATTCCACCAGCACCAGCGGCTCGCCGTATTCGACGGGCGTGCCGGCCTCCACCAGGATGCGCGTGACCGTGCCGGCGCGGGTGGCCTTGATCTGGTTGAAGGTCTTCATCGCCTCGATCAGCAGCAGCGTCTGGCCGACCGCGACGCGGCTGCCGACATTCACGAAGGGCGCGGCACCGGGCTCGGGCGCCAGATAGGCGACGCCCACCATGGGCGAGGTGACGAGGCCCGGATGCTTGAGGTCCACCGGCGG
>SKWC01000166.1 GCA_007129145.1 Rubritepida sp. | reverse complement strand
GTCAGCACCGTGGCCACCCACGCCACCAACGCGCCCTTCCATGGCCGCAGCCAGGAGGCGCATGTGCTGCACTACGCGGATCTGTTCGCCGCCGACCACGCGCTGCGCGTGATGGGGGCGACGCCCTTCTACCTGCGCCGCCACTGACCCCCGTTCAGGCCAGCGCATCCCAGGCGGCGCGCGCCATGCGCCCGCACAGCATGTTCGACACCGCCTGGCCCGGCAGACCGTCGGGCATGGCCACCGGCACCTGGTCCGAGAAATAGCTCAGGATGAAGCGCGGCGCCGCGCCGCGATACACCACCCCCACATCCATCCGCCCGCGCGGCCCGGTGCCGGTCTTGTTCGCCACCCGCGTCTTGGCCGGCAGCAGCGAGGGGATCAGCGAGCGCAGCCGCTGCCAGGACATGATGTCGAGGCCAAGGCGGCACAGCTCCGGCGTGACGCCGAGCGCCGCGGCCTCCTGGGCGTCGGTGGCGCCGCGGACCATGCGCTCCAGCAGCAGCGCCTGGTCGCGCGCGGTGGTGCTGGCGACCGCGTCCAGCCCATGGTCCCAGGGCAGGCCGGGCGGGGGGAAGTTCACCCGATGCGTGGTGCCGTCCATGCCGATGCCGCGGCACCAGGCGTTCAGCGCGTCGCGGTCCAGCCGCTCCAGCACGATCTGGGTGCAGACATTGTCGCTGGTGATGATCATGTTCACGAGCGCATCGCGCAGCGGGATCACGCAGCCGGGCGTCATGTACTGGTATGTGCCGCTCTCGACGCCCTGCTGCATGCGCGCCTCGATGGTGCAGGGCTCGGACAGGGAAAGCGCGCCCGCGTTCACCCGCGAGAGCGCATGCATCATGATGGACACCTTGCGGGTGCTGGCCGAGGGCACCACGGCATCCGCGCCGCGGCCGATCTCGGCCCCGGTGGCGAGATCCTTCAGCAGCCAATGCACGGCGAAGGGCTGTTCGGCGCAGAGCGCATCGAGGCGGGCGGCGAGTTCGTCCATGGCGGCGGTCCTTGGCTGGCGCTGCGCGAAGCCTAGGCCCCGCCCCCCGGCCCGGCAACGCGCGCCCCCCCGATGGACGAAGCGCCCCCGCCCGGACCACCATGCGGCCCCGCTTCCCGGAGACCCGCCCATGCACCCGAGCCTCGACGCCGACACCCGCCTCGCCGCCCTGGAACTCGCCGTCTCGCGCCTGCTGCTGGCCGAGGCGCGGCGCAGCCCCGACCCCGCCGGCATGCTGGACGCGACCGCCGGGCGGCTGCGCCAGGACGCCGAGATGCTGCCCGGCGAGGACGGGCCGGACCGCCTCGCCCTCGCGGCGGCGCTGCTGCAGCTGGTCACGCTGGCGAAGGAGCGGCTGATCACCGAGCAATACGCGCCGGAATGATCGCCGCGGCACTGCATGATTGACAGCGCCTTTCCCGAACGCCCAGCCTGACGATGCGGCGCCGGAACCAAGCCGGCGTCCAACAACAGGCCCCCACCGGGTTCCATCCCCGGCGGCGGAGCCATGAGGGAGAGAGAGTCCATGCAACGTCGAGCCCTTCTGGGCGCCACGGCGGCCTGCGCCGCCCTGCCAGCCGCATCCCTTCGCGCCCAATCCTGGCCCAGCCGCCCGCTGCGCCTGGTGGTGCCCTACGCGCCCGGCGGCACCACCGACATCATCGCGCGCCTCATCGCACCCCCGCTGCAGGAGAGCCTGGGCCAGCCCGTGGTGGTGGAAAACCGCCCCGGCGCGGGCGGCAATGTCGGCACCGCCCATGTCGCCCGCGCCGATCCGGATGGCTATTCGCTGGTGCTGGGCACCGGCGGCACGCTGACCATCAACCCCTCCATGTACCGGGAGATGCCCTTCGACACCCAGCGCGACGTGGCGCCCGTCAGCCTGATCGCGGCGGTGCAGAACGTCATGGCGGTGCCGGCCGAGCTGCCGGTCGCCAATGTGCGGGAGTTCCTGGACTACGCCCGGCCGCGCGGCAATGCGGTGTTCTTCGCCTCCTCGGGCGTCGGCTCGGCCTCGCATGTGGCGGGAGAGCTGCTGAACATCCGCGCCAACCTGGCCATGCAGCACGTCCCCTTCCGCGGCAGCGCCCCCGCCCTGGCCGAGTTGATCTCGGGGCGCGGCGTGCAGGTCACGCTGGACAACCTGCCGGCCTTCATCGGCGCCATCCGCGACGGGCGGCTGCGGGCGCTGGCCGTGACGGGGCCCAACCGCTCGCCGGCGCTGCCCGACGTGCCAACGATGGTCGAGGCCGGGGTGGAGGATTTCGAGGTCACCACCGTCTTCGGCCTGCTCACCACCGGCGGCGTGGACCCCGCCATCATCGCGCGGCTGCACCAGGAGACGGTGGCGGCGGTGCGCCGGCCGGAGGTGGGCGGGCGACTTTCGCAGCTGGGGGCCGAGCCGGTGGCCAGCACGCCCGCGGAATTCGCCGCCGTCATCGCGCGCGACATCGCCAAATGGCGCGAGGTGACGCGCCGCGCCGGCATCGAGCCGCAGTGACCCCCGGTTGATCCATCCGGCGCGGGGTGCCAGCATCCCGCCCGGTTGAGAAACGACAGGGGGAGGCAGGGATGGCTGAAGGCTCGCGGCAGGGCGCGCTCACGCGCGCGGAGCGCTGCTACGACGAGGGCGCCTTCCTCGACGCGCTGCGTCGGCTGGTGGCCATCCCCACCGAAAGCCAGATTCCCGAGCGCATGCCCGACCTGCGGCGCTACTGCACCGAGGCCATGCCCGCGCTGGTCGAGGGCATGGGCTTCACCCACCATGTGTATGAGAACCCGCTGGCGGCGCATGGCCCGGTCTATGTCGGCACCCGCATCGAGGACCCCGCCCTGCCGACCGTGCTGCTCTACGGCCATGGCGACGTGGTGCGCGGGCTGGCGGGCCGCTGGACCGGCGGGCTCGACCCCTGGGCGGTCACGGTGCAGGGCGAGAAGTGGTACGGCCGCGGCACGGTGGACAACAAGGGCCAGCACCTGATCGCCATCGAGGCCCTGCGCGCCGTGATGGCCGAGCGCGGCGGGAAGCTCGGCTTCAATGTGAAGCTGCTGATCGAGACGGGCGAGGAGGTGGGCTCGCCCGGGCTGCGCGACATCCTTCGCGCCAACCGCGATGCGCTGGGCGGCGATGTGTTCTTCGCCCTCGACGGCCCGCGGCAGACCACCTTCATGCCCGAGCTCAAGCTTGGCTCGCGCGGCGGGATCTCCTTCGACCTGGTGGTGAAGCTGCGCGAGGGCGCGCATCATTCGGGCCATTGGGGCGGCGTGCTGGCCGATCCGGGCTTCGTCCTGACGCATGCGCTGACCACCATCGTCTCGCGCGAGGGGCGCATCCTGGTGGACGGCTGGACGCCGCGGCAGGTGCCGCCGTCCGTCAACGCGGCCATTGACGCGCTGATCTTCGAGGACATCCCCGGCATCCCCGAGGCCGACCCGAACTGGGGCGAGCCGGGGCTGAGCAAGGCGCGGCGCATCTTCGGCTGGACCAGCGTGATCATGCTGGCGCAGATCACCGGCCACCCCGACGCGCCGACCAACGCCGTGCAGGAGGAAGCCCGCGCGCGGCTGCAGATCCGCCACACCGCGGACGTGCCCGGCCCCTCCTTCCTGCCCGCGCTGCGCAAGCACCTGGACGAGAAGGGCTTCCCCATGGTGGAGATCCGCCCCGTCACCGAGCAGGCCGCCTTCGGCGCCGCCCGCACCGACCCCGAGAATCCCTGGGTGAAGATGGCCATCGCCTCGGTGAGCGAGACGGCCGGGCGCGCGCCCAATGTGATCCCCAACTCCTCGGGCTCCAACCCGTCGGACATGTTCATCGAGGAGCTGGACATGCCGGTGATCTGGATCCCCAACTCCTACGCCGGCTGCAACCAGCACGGCCCGGACGAGCACGCCATGGCGCCGCTGCTGCGCGAGGGGCTGCGGCTGCTGTCCGGCATCTGGTGGGACATCGGCGCCGGCGCCGCGCCCCGGCGCGGGCGCTACCCCGCCGGGATCACCGGGAACCGCATGTGAGCGCCACGCTGCCCCTGATCCCCACCGCCGTCGTGGGCAGCTACCCGCAGCCCGAATGGCTGGTGGACCACGCGGCCATGCGCGCCCGGCGCGTGCCCCGCGTGCGCAGCCCCGAATTGTGGCGCGTGCCGATGGCGATGCTGCAATCGGCGCAGGACGAGGCCGCGCTGATCGCCATCCGCGACCAGGTGGAGGCCGGCATCGACATCATCACCGATGGCGAGGTCCGGCGCGAAAGCTACTCCAACCATTTCTGCGGCGCGCTGGAGGGGCTGGACCATGCCAACCCCGGCGAGATCATCGGCCGCACCGGCAAGCCCACGCTGGTGCCGCGGGTGGTGGGGAAGGTGCGCCGGCCGCATCCGGTGGAGACGCGCGACGTGGCCTTCCTGCGCGCGCACACCGACCGGGTCGCGAAGATCACCCTGCCCGGCCCCTTCACCATGACCGTCCAGGCGAAGAACGAGCACTACGCCGACGAGGCCGAGCTCGCGATGGATTTCGCCGCCGCGCTGAACGCCGAGATCCGCGACCTCAAGGCCGCCGGCGCTGAGGTCATCCAGCTGGATGAGCCCTGGATGCAGGCCTTCCCCGAACGCGCCCGCCGCTTCGCCATCCCCGCCATCAACCGCGCGCTGGAGGGGATCGAGGGCACGACGGTGGTGCACATGTGCTTCGGCTACGCCGCCATGGTGGACGACAAGCCCGCGGGCTACTCCTTCCTGCCGGAGCTGGCGGGAACCATCGCGGGCCAGATCTCCATCGAGGCGGCGCAGCCGCGCCTCGACCTCGGCGTGCTGGCGGATCTGGCCGGCAAGACGATCATGCTGGGCGTGCTGGACCTGGGCGATCCAGGGATCGAGACGGCCGAGACGGTGGCGGCGCGGTTGCGCGCCGCCCTCAGGCACATCCCGCCCGGGCGGCTGGTCGCCGCGCCGGATTGCGGGATGAAATATTTGCCGCGGGCGACCGCCTTCGGCAAACTCCGCGCGCTGGCCGACGGCGCCGCCCTGGTGCGGCGCGAACTCGAGGCAGGCGCGGCCCCGTCACGGGGTTGACGCATCGGCCGTGCCGTTGCGTGTTGCAGGCAACAAGGAGGCAGAAATGATCAAAAGGCGTTCTCTGGGCGCGCTGGCCGCCGCCGCGGCCATTCCGATGGGTGCCCCCGCGGTCCGGGCCCAACCGGCCGAAAACACGCTCCGGTGGTTCTCCGACACCGAGCCGGCGAACATGTCGCCCTACTTCAACTCGACGCGCGAGGGCGTGATCTTCGGCTTCCATGTCTGGGACGCGCCGCTGTATCGCAACACGCAGACCGGCGAGTATGAGATGCATCTCGCGGAGTCGGTCCGCGTCGTGGACGACACCACGATCGAGCTGCGCATCCGCGAGGGTATCGTCGCGCACAATGGCGACACCGTGGACGCGCGCGACGTGGTGGCGACCGTCGAATTCGCCCTGAACTCCGAGAACCAGGTCACCAACCTCGGCCGCACGCGCTGGCTGTCGGGTGCGGAGCTGGTGGACAACCGGACGGTGCGCCTGCGCACGCCGGCCCCCTTCGGCCCCTGGCAGGAATACCTGACCACGCTGCTGGTCATCCCGCGCGCCTCGCTGGCCGGTGGCCGTGAGAGCATGGGCCGCGAGCCCATCGGCACCGGCCCCTACCGGGTGAGCGAGATCAGCCCGGGCCAGCGCATCGTCTTCGAGCGCTTCGACCGCTACTTCGGCGGCGCCAAGGGCCAGGCCGAGATCCAGCGGCTGATCTTCCGCCGTGTGCCCGAGGCGAACACCCGCATCGCCGAGCTTCTGACCGGCGGCGTGGACTGGGTGTGGCGCGTCAGCCCCGACCAGGCCCGCAATCTGCAGCGTCGCCGCGGCGTGACCGTCATCTCGGGCGGCACGGTGCGCTTCCACTACCTGCAGATGGATTCCGCCGGCCGCACCGGCCGCGAGAACAACCCGATGATGGACATCCGGGTGCGCCGGGCCATCAACCACGCGATCGACCGCGAGGGCATCGTGCGCAACCTGGTGGGCGAGGGCTCCGACCCGCTGCACACCCCCTGCCACCCGGACCAGTTCGGCTGCGTGCAGGACGGGATCACCCGCTACGAATACAACCCGCAGCGCGCGCGCGAGCTGCTGGCCGAGGCGGGCTTCCCCAATGGCTTCAGCGTGGACATGGCCGCCTATCGCGAGCGTCCCTGGGGCGAGGCGATCATCGGCAACCTGCGCGCGGTCGGCATCACGGCGAACCTGCAGTGGTCGCAGTACGACGCCTTCCAGCGCGCCACGCGCGAGGGGCAGGTGCGGCTGGCCTACGGCTCATGGGGCTCGACCTCGCTGTTCGACGTCGCCAACTCCACCTCCTACTTCTTCCGCGGCTCGCCCGACGACATCAACCGCGACCCGGAGGTGATGGCGCTGCTGGAGCGCGGCGACAACGCGACCGACCCCGCGGCGCGCCGGGAAGCCTATACGGCGGCGATGCAGCGCATCACCGAGCAAGCCTTCTGGGCGCCGCTGTGGACCTTCCCGCTGACCTACGCGCACAACGCGCAGCTGCAGTTCACGCCCACCGCGGATGAGGTGCCGCGCTTCTACACCGCGCGCTGGAACCGCTGATCCGTGCTGCGTTTCGCGCTTCGCCGCCTTCTGTTGGCTTTGGTCGTCGGCATCGCCGTCTCGGCCATCGCCTTCATGCTGCTGCGGATCTCCGGCGACCTGGCCATCGCGCTGGCCGGAGAGGATGCCTCCCCCGCGGATGTGGAACGCATCCGTGAGCAATACGGCCTCAATCGGCCCGTCATCGTGCAGTATGGCGAATGGCTGTGGAATGCGGTGCGCGGTGACCTGGGACGCTCGCTCTTCTATCCGGAGAGCGTGGCGAACCTGATCATGACGCGGCTTCCCGTCACGCTGACGCTGTCGGCGATGGGCCTCGTGATCGCGCTGCTCATCGCGTTGCCGCTGGGCATCATCGCGGCGCTGAAACGCAACACCTGGATAGACCGCGCCGCCCTGGGCATCGCGGTGATGGGGCAGGCCATGCCGAACTTCTGGTTCGGCCTGCTCATGATCTTCCTGTTCGGCCTGGCATTGGGGTGGCTGCCCGTCTCGGGTTCCGAGACGATCTGGCACTTCATCATGCCGGCCGTGACGCTCGGCTGGTTCTCCGCCCCCGTGCTGATGCGCCTCACGCGCGGCGGCATGGTGGAGGTGATGACCTCCGACTACATCCGCACCGCGCACGCCAAGGGCCTGCCGGTGCGGGTCGTTGTGCTGAAGCACGCGCTGCGCAACGCCATCATCCCGGTGGTGGCGCTGTGCTCGGTGCAGTTCGGCAACATGCTCTCCGGCTCGGTGGTGACCGAGACGGTCTTCGCCCTTCAGGGCATCGGCTACCTCGCCTGGGAGGCGATCTCGCGCCGCGACTTCCCGGTGGTGCAGGGCATCCTGCTGCTGGTCGCGCTGTTCTATGTGGTGCTGACCCTGATCGCGGACCTGCTGAACGCATGGCTCGACCCACGGATCAGGCGGGGCTGACGGACATGAGCGACATCACGACAAACCAGCCCGTCATGCCCCCGCTCAAGAAGCGACGCGGCAAGGTCCTGGGCAATTCGGGTCTCATCGTCGCCTCCGTGGTGCTGGGCGCCATCGTGCTGATGGCGATCTTCGCGCCCCTGTTCGCGCCGCATGATCCCTACACGCAGGTGCTGGACGACCGGCTGATCCCGCCCTTCTTCATCGACCCGGAATTTTCTGACCCCCGCTATCCGCTGGGCACGGACAACCTCGGGCGCGACTATCTCTCGCGGCTGATCTACGGGGCGCGCATCTCGCTGCTGATCGGCTTCCTGACCGCGCTGGTCTCGGGCGTCATCGGCACCGTGCTGGGCGTGGCGGCCGGGTATTTCGGCGGCCGCGTGGACACGGTGGTGTCCTTCCTGATCACCACGCGGCTGTCGCTGCCGGTGGTGATGGTGGCGCTGGCCGTGGTGGCGATCGCCGGCGGATCGCTGCAGGTGGTGGTGCTGGTGCTCGGCCTGCTGCTGTGGGACCGCTTCGCCGTGGTGATGCGAAGCGCCACCATGCAGCTGCGCAACCAGGAATATGTCGCCGCGGCGCAGGCGGTCGGCTGCTCCACCCCGCGCGTGCTGGTGGGCGAGATCCTGCCCAACCTGATCCCCGCCCTGGTGGTGGTGGCCAGCTATGAGATGGCGCAGGCCATCCTGCTCGAGGCGGCCCTGTCCTTCCTCGGCCTCGGCGTTCAGCCACCGCTGCCCTCCTGGGGGCTGATGGTGGCGGAAGCGAAGGAATTCATGCTGTTTGATCCCTGGATGATCATCCTGCCCGGCGTGGCCATCTGCGTGCTGGTGCTGGCCATCAACCTGCTGGGCGACGGCATCCGCGACGCCACCGCGCCGGAGGGCCGCACATGAGCGCGCCCGTCGTGAACGCGGCCGCCGCGGATGACGTGATGGCCGGCCATGTGGCCGAGCCGGTGCTGGAGGTGCAGCACCTGGCCGTGCAGATCCCGGTGGCCGACGGCGTGCTGCACGCCGTGCGCGACGTCTCGCTCAGCGTGCCGCGCGGCGAGACGCTGTGCGTGGTGGGCGAATCCGGCTGCGGCAAGTCGCTGACCTCGCTGGCCGTCATGGGGCTGCTGCCCGGCGGCGCGCGGCGCACCGCGGACCGCATGACTTTCCTGGGCGAGGATCTGCTGTCCATGTCGCCGGGGCGGCTGCGCGAATTGCGCGGCAACCGGATGGCGATGATCTTCCAGGAGCCGATGACCAGCCTGAACCCGTCCTGGACCATCGGCGACCAGCTGACCGAGCCCTTCATCCGGCACGGCAAGGGCGGCAAGGCCCAGGCGACCGAACGCGCGGTCTTCCTGCTGGAGCGCGTGGGGATCGCCGCCGCCGGCCGGCGCCTGGTGCAGTATCCGCATGAGCTCTCGGGCGGGCTGCGCCAGCGCGTCATGATCGCCATGGCGCTGATGTGCGGCCCGGAACTCATCCTGGCGGATGAGCCGACCACCGCGCTCGACGTCACCATCCAGGCCGAGATCCTGCACCTGCTGGCGGAACTCCAGCGCGAGTTCGGCATGGGGCTGCTGCTGGTCACGCACGACCTCGGCATCGTCGCGCGCGTCGCGCACCGGGTGGCGGTCATGTATGCCGGCGAGGTGGTGGAATCGGGCCCGACCACGGCGGTGTTCGACGATCCGCGCCACCCCTACACCCGCGGCCTGATCGACTGCATCCCCATTCCCGGGCGCAACAAGCCGGGCACGCCGCTGGGAACCATCCCGGGCCTCGTGCCCAATCTGGTGGGCGGCATCACCGGCTGCGCCTTCCGCGACCGCTGCGCCTATGCGCGCGCGGGCTGCGACGGCGCCATCCCGGTGCAGGCCGGCGCTCATGACCATGGCTGGCGCTGCGTGCTGAGCGAATCCGTCGCCGACTCCACCCCGACCGAGGTCCGCGCATGAGCGACACGCAGCCCATCCTCGAACTGCGGGATGTCACCAAGCGCTACTCCGTCGGCCGCGGCATCTTCTCGCCGCGCCGGCCGCTGCATGCCGTCGGCGGCGTTTCGCTCTCGGTTCCGCGCCGCGAGGTGCTGGGGCTGGTGGGCGAATCCGGCTGCGGCAAGAGCACGCTTGCCAAGCTGATCCTGGGCCTCGAGACCCCCACCACCGGCGAGGTGCTGATCGACGGCCGGCCCATCGCCTCGATCCACCGGCTGGAGCGGGCGCGGCTGGTGCAGCCGGTGTTCCAGGACCCCTATTCCTCGCTCAATCCGCGCAAGACCATCGCCGCCATCGTCGGCCTGCCGCTGTCGGTGCATGGCGAGGGCTCCGGGCCGGAACGCCGCGACCGCGTGCTGGAGATGCTGCGCCTGGTGGGTCTGGCCGAGCGCCACGCAGCCGCCTACCCCTCGCAGCTGTCGGGCGGGCAGCGGCAGCGCGTGGCCATCGCCCGCGCGCTGATCCTCAAGCCCACGCTGCTGATCTGCGACGAGCCGACCAGCGCGCTGGACGTCTCGGTGCAGGCGCAGATCCTGAACCTGCTGATGGAACTGCAGCAGAAGCTCGGCCTCACGGCGCTGTTCATCAGCCACAACCTCGCGGTGGTGCAGCTTCTCGCGAGCCGGGTGGCGGTGATGTATCTCGGCCGGGTGGTGGAGCAGGGCCCCACCGCGCAGGTCATGGAACAGCCGCGCCACCCCTACAGCCGCGGGCTGCTGGCATCGGTGCTGACGCCCGACCCGCGGCTCGGCCTGCCCGACACGCGGCTCGGCAGCAACTTCCCCGACCCACTGGCGCCGCCGCCGGGCTGCGCCTTCAACCCGCGCTGCCCGATGGTGCAGGACCGCTGCCGCAGCGAAGCGCCGGCGCTGCGCGCCTTCCCCGGCGGGGTGCGCGCGGCCTGCCACTTCGCCGACGAGGTGCCCGCCGCGGCAGCGGCCGAGTAAGGCAACCGCGGCAGCGGCCGAGTAAGGCAACCGCGGCAGCGGCCGAGTAAGGCAACCGCGGCAGTGGCCGTCGAGAAGGAGCCAGCCATGAAGATCCG
>SKWC01000351.1 GCA_007129145.1 Rubritepida sp. | reverse complement strand
TGCCCGTCGCCAATGCGCGCGCCACCTGGAAGGAGACCGGGCAGGCAGGGTTGCGGGCGTTCTTTCCGCTGCTGACCCCGGTGATCCTGCTCGGCGGCATTCTCACGGGGTATTTCACGCCGACCGAAGCCGCCGCCGTGGCCGTAGGCTATGCGCTGTTGCTCAATATCGGCACGAAGATCGGCTTCAAGCTCGGGCTGCTGCAGGAAGACGGCTTCGGCTTGCGCAGCTTCGGCGGTGTGCTGCGGCGCACGGCGGTGCAATCGTCGGTCGTGCTGCTGCTGGTGGGCGTGGCGTCGGGCTTCAGCCAGGTTGTCGCCATCGCGCGGATGCCCGAGATGCTGACGAGCTTCCTGCTCGGCATCACCGAGAGCAAGATCGTGTTCCTGCTGCTGGTGAACGTGTTCCTGTTCATCATCGGCATGGTGCTCGATGCCGGCCCCGCCATCCTGATCCTCGGCCCCATCCTTGCGCCGGCGGCGGCGGCCTATGGGATCGACCCGGTGCATTTCGCGGTGCTGATGTGTCTCAATGTCACGGTGGGCCTTGCGACACCGCCGATGGGGCTGGTGCTGTTCGTGGCGACCAGCATATCGGGCGAGAAATTCGGCAAGATCGTGCGCGCGATCTGGCCGTTCCTGCTGGCCGAGATCGTGGTGATCCTGATGGTCGCCTATATCCCGGTCCTGACCCTCGGGCTGCCATGGTTGTGGGAGAACTGGGGCACGCTGTTCTAGCGCGAATCCGCGGCGGCCCTGACACCGGGGCCGTCGGACCAGAAAAAACCGTTCCTGTGGAGGATACTCGATGAAATCCCGTATTCTGGCCGCTGCCTGCGCGGCTGCCATCGCCGGCCCCGCTGCCGCGGCCGAATTCACCCTCGTGGTGCCGCTGGTGACCGGCGAGGACAATTACAACTTCCGCGCGGTCCGCGCCTTCCAGCACCATGTGGTGGCGGAATCGGGCGGCCGGATTGCCGTCGATATCTTCACCGGCGGCACGCTCTGTTCCTCGGGCCGCGAGTGCTTCGACGCCATGCAGGCAGGGCTGGTCCACATCTTCCAGTCGAATTTCGGCGAGCCGTCGAACCTCTGGCCCTCCTTCGCGGTGCTCGACCTGCCCTACATGCTGCGCGACGACCCCGTTGCCGAATGCGTGTTCGACTACGAGCCCTTCATGGCCGACCTGCGCGAGGGCATGCTGGAGGCCACCGGCAACATTCGCCTGATGACGGTGTCCAATTCAGGCGGCTGGCGGAACTGGGCGACCACCAATCGCCCGATCCTGACGCCCGAGGATGTGCAAGGGATGCGCATCCGCACTATCCCGGCGGAAGTTCATCAGGAACTCGTGCGCCAGCTCGGCGGCGCCCCGGTGGGCATCTCCTGGCCGGAGGTGTATACATCGCTAGCCACAGGCGTGGTCGAGGGCACGATGAACGGGATCACGGACATCGTGGCGATGAACTTTCAGGATCACCTGAACCACATCACGCTCGACCGCCACGCCTATATGGGCGGCACCTGGTTCATCAACAACGACATGTTCATGTCCATGCCCGACGACCTGCGCAAGATCGTCGTCGAGGGCTTCGACATCATCGAGCAGTTCCTTCGGGCCTACCCCAAATTCGCCGAAGTTGCCGCCTACGAAACCTTCGTGGCCGCAGGCGGGACGATCCACACCCTCACCAATGAGGAGCACGCCGCGTTCCGCGAGGCGACGTCGGGCATGCGCGACTGGGCGATCGCCCAGCATCCCGACAATGAGCGTTGGCTCAACCGCTTCGAACAGGTCGTCGCCGCCTGCGAAGCGCAGATCGATGGCCGGCTTGCCGACCTGATCCAGTAAGCCCTGCCGACACAGGCGCGGGCGCCCGGCGCCCGCGCACCCACAAAGGAGATACGCCATGCTCGATCTCGCCAATCCCGATCTTCTTGCGGTGACGGCCCCCGGCGAGGCGGCGCCCGATGCCGTGCTCGACCCCGCGACCGGCCGCACCGTGGGCCACGTGCCCCGCCACGGCGCAGCGGAGGTGCGCGCCGCCATCGCGCGTGCGCATGCCGCCTTTCCGGCATGGCGCGACACACCGGCCAAGACGCGCGCGCAGGTGCTGCGCCGCTGGTTCGACCTCGTCATGGCCAATCAGGAAGACCTCGCGCGGCTGATGACGGCCGAGCAGGGCAAGCCGCTGGCGGAGGCCCGCGGCGAGATCGCCTACGCTGCCAGTTTCATCGAATGGTTCGCCGAAGAAGCCAAGCGCGCCAATGGCGATGTGATCCCCTCCACCGCAGGCGACCGGCGGTTCTTTGCGCTCAAGCAAGCCGTGGGCGTGTGCGCTGCGATCACGCCATGGAACTTCCCCTCGGCCATGATCACCCGCAAGGCCGGGCCGGCGCTGGCGGCGGGCTGCACGATGGTGGTCAAGCCCGCCAAGAAAACGCCGCTCTCGGCCTATGCGCTGCGGGCGCTGGCCATCGAGGCGGGGCTGCCGGAGGATGCGCTGATCATCGTCACCGGCTCGGCCGGGGAGATCGGCGCGGAACTGACGAGCAACCCGATGGTGCGCAAGCTCTCCTTCACCGGCTCCACCGAGATCGGTAAGGAGCTGATCGCGGCCTGTGCCGGGACCGTGAAGCGCGTATCGATGGAGCTTGGCGGCAACGCCCCCTTCATCGTGTTCGACGACGCCGACATCGACGCGGCGGTCGAAGGCGCGATGATGAGCAAGTTCCGCAACACCGGCCAGACCTGCGTTTGCGC
>SKWC01000353.1 GCA_007129145.1 Rubritepida sp. | reverse complement strand
GGGCCGTGATGCCCTCCACGATCTGCCGGGCGCTGTCACCGCTGCCGTAGACGGCCGGGAGCCCCTCGAGCGGCAGGTCGCCGGGGTCCCGTGCAAACGCGGCCTCCAGCGCGCCGTGGATCCGCCGGCGGGAGAGGTGCACGAGCGTGTTGGCACCGGCCTCCACGGTCTCGACCCACTCGGTCGTGTCCCGCATCGTGATGCAGGGGATGCCATGTACGTAGGCCTCCTTCTGCATCCCGCCGGAGTCAGTGGCCAGGCAGCGGGCATGCCGCAGCAGGCATGCGGTATCGAGGTAGCCGATCGGCGGCAGCAGCATCACGTGCGGAGCCTCGGCGAGCTCCACGTGCAGGCCGAGCCGGGTGAGCTGCGCCTCGGTTCGCGGGTGGACGGGGAACACGAGTGGCACCGGCGCGCTGACCAGGGTCGCCACGAGGCTGCGCAGCGACTCCTCCGTGGTGTTCGCTGCCCGGTGGGCCGTGACCAGCGCGTACCCGCGCGCGTCGAGGCCACGCGCCTCCCACCGTGCCCAGCGGGAGTCGGCTGCATCGGCCAGCAGCAGCGCGATGTCGGCCATCACGTCGCCGACCACGTGCACGCCATCGCCGATTCCCTCTGCGGCGAGGTTCGCCCGTGCCGTGGGCGTCGGGCAGTAGAGGTCATCGGCGATCCGGTCCACCAGCAGGCGGTTGAGCTCCTCGGGCATCGAGCGGTCGAAGGAGCGCAGCCCTGCCTCGACGTGGGCCACGGGAACCCCGGCGCTGCGCGCTGCCAGCGCACCACCAAGCGTGGAGTTCGTGTCCCCGTAGACGAGCACGCAGCCAGCACGCTCCTCCCGGATCACGTGCTCGAGCGGGGGCAGCATCCTCGCCAGCTGCTCGGCGTGGGATGCGCTGCCAACGCCGAGCGAGTGTGCTGGCGGGCCCAGCTCGAGCTCGTCCATGAAGATGCCCGCGAGCCCGTAGTCGTAGTGCTGGCCCGTGTCGACGGTGACGACGCGGACGCCGGGTGCGTGCTGCGCGAAGGCTCGCTCGACCGGGGCGTGCTTGATGAACTGTGGCCGGTTGCCCAGCACCACCAGCACGGTTGGTTCGCGCCGGGCCATCATGGGGTGGTGATCCTCTCGGGTGCTGCCGCATCCATGCTGCCCAACCTACCGCAGCGGCCATCGCGGCGGCCAAGGTCGTGGCCACTGCGGGCCAACCGGGGCGAAACCCCGACTCGCCCCGTGCCGTGGGGGTAGGCTCCTCGCACCAGGGAAGGTACGAGGAGGATCAGGGATGATAGGGAACGTGTCTGCAGGGGCAGTCCACCCGCTCGCCGCCGGTGCGGTGACCACGACGGAGGACAAGCCCGCACCGGAGGTTCCGGACACGCCGGATGCGCCGGACAAGCCCGAGGCCCCCGCGGCGCCGGATCGTCCGGCCGCGAAGGAGCCCGCAGGTCGACAGCTCGTCGACGAGCTCTACATCCAGCTCGACCAGCAGGCGGACCTGCGCGAGATCGAGCGGCTTCCCGTCGGCCAGGAGCGCGTGACCCGCGCAGTGGACGAGCTGCGCCGCACCGCGACGCGCAGCCAGGACGACCTGCTCGAGGGAATCCGCTCCCGCATCCAGCGCAGCGGTGCGCCGCTGGAGGTCGAGGTCGGCGAGCGGCTGTGGATCAACAACTCCATGACCGTCCAGGTCTACCAGGACCCCTCGAAGGGCAACCTCCCGTTCGAGGGCGGTGCCGAGAAGGTTGCGAGCATGCTCTCCGAGGTGCCGGGCGTCGTCGGGGCGTACTCGGTCGACAAGCTCCGGTTCGACGTCCCGCCTGTCGAGAGCTTCCGTGCCAACGGCCAGCGCCCGCTGGACGATGCCCGCTCGGGCGCTGCCGGTACCCAGCCGGGAGCGCTGCCCTGGAACCTCGAGATGATCGGCGTGCAGTCCGCGTGGGATGCCGGGATCACCGGCGCCGGCGTGACGGTTGCCTCGCTCGATACCGGGGTGGACGTGCGACATCCGGCGCTCTGGTCGAAGTACCGCGGGTACGACCGCACCGACGGCTTCCGGCATGAGCAGAACTACTTCGATGCCTACGGCGATTCCAAGCAGCCAGGCCAGCCCCACGCCGAGCCCGTCGACGACAACGGCCACGGCACGCACGTCACCGGAACGATCGTCGGCAACGACGGCTTCACCGGGCCGGTGGGTGTCGCCCCGGGTGCCCAGTTCATCGCAGCGCGCGGGCTCGGGTCCGAGGGTGGCTCCACGCTCGACCTGCTGCGCGGCATGCAGTACCTGATGGCTCCCGTCGACGACTGGGGACAGGGGGATGCCCGCCAGGCCGCCTCGATCATCAACCACTCGTGGGGTGGCCCTGGCCCGTCACTGGAGTTCACCTCGGCGATCCGCAACATGGCCAAGGCCGGGATCGTGAACGTGTTCGCCGCCGGCAACTCCGGCTACGCCCGCCCCACCCAGACGCTGGGGGACCCCGGGATGCAGACCGAGGGCATCACCGTCGGTGCCGTTGACCGGCACGGTGACGTTGCCCCGTTCTCCTCCACCGGCCCGTCGAACGTCTCGGACGAGCTCAAGCCCTTCGTGGTGGCCCCGGGCGTGGACATCGTCTCCTCGGTGCCTGACGGTAAGTACGAGGCGCTGAGCGGCACCTCGATGGCCGCGCCGCACGTGACGGGCGCGCTCGCGCTGGTCAACGAGGCGCTGGCGAAGCGGGGACAGTCCGGACTCGACCTGCGCGATGCGAAGTTCGTGCTCGAGC
>SKWC01000097.1 GCA_007129145.1 Rubritepida sp. | reverse complement strand
GGCTTCGAATTGCGCCAGACGCCCGCCCCCTCGATGGGCTTCGCCCTGCTGCAGATGCTGCGCATCGTCGAGAACACCGACCTCGCGGCACTCGGCTTCGGCAGCGCCGACCTCGTGCATCTGATGGTCGAGGCGAAGAAGCGCGCCTTCCTGGACCGCGAGACCCACTCCGGCGAGGGTGCGCCGCCGCTGCACGACCTGCTCTCGGCCGAGCGCGCCGCCGCCCATGCCGCCGCCATCGGTCCGCGCGCCGCGCGGCTGGACGTGCATGGGAAGGCGGAGGGCGAGACCACCTATTTCTGCGTGATGGACGCGGAGGGCAACGCCGTCTCCGCCATCCAGTCCATCAACTCCGCCTTCGGCTCGGGGGTGATGGGCCGGCGCACCGGCGTGCTGTTCAACAACCGCATGGCCTATTGGCACCTCGACCCCGCCCACCCCAACGCGCTGGCGCCGGGGCGCGTGGTGCGCCACACCATGAACGCGCCCATGGCCATGCGCGACGGCCGGCCCTGGCTGCTGTTCGGCACGCCGGGCGCGGACAACCAGGTGCAGGTCAACTTCCAGGTCTTCGTCGCCATCGCCGCCTTCGGCCTCGACCCCCAGGCCGCGCTGGA
Source organism: Rubritepida sp. (assembly GCA_007129145.1). Lineage (GTDB taxonomy): Bacteria > Pseudomonadota > Alphaproteobacteria > Acetobacterales > Acetobacteraceae > Roseococcus. The sequence continues at coordinate 2,152 of SKWC01000097.1, read as the reverse complement.
GGCGCCGCGCTGGACCTCATCCCAGCCCGGCCAGGAATCCAACCACCCGCATGGCGGCGCGCATGTGCTGACGCTGGAGGCCGGCTTCGGCGAGGGCACGATCGAGGGGCTGCGCGCACGCGGCCACGAGGTGAAGGTGGTGCCGCCGCTGGAGGGGCCGTGCAGCGTGGCCGCCATCCGACTGCTGGAGAACGGCGTGCGCATGGCCGCCTCCGACCCGCGGCGCGACGGCTGGGCGGGGGCGTGGTGAGGCCTGCCGCGACAGGACCGGACGGAATGGGCGCCTCATGAGGCGCACGGGCACGACGGTGTCGCCCACGCGGGCGCCATCCGGGCGCCGCGCGGCTTGGCCTAGATTCATGAAAAGACGATTGTTTTCGGCGCAGGTCCCAGCAGAGCGTTGTTGACGCGGCGAGGCCGCGCTTCCTAGTCTCGATCCCTCAACGACGACGAGGCCGGTAAGCGCCGGTCTCGCATCAGGGGTCGAACAGATGTCCGCAATGACCAAAGGCGTTTCCCGCCGTCTCCTGCTGCGCGGGGGCGCCGCCGCAGTGGTCCTGGGCGCCCCCTCCGTGCTGCGCGCCCAATCCTATCCCTCACGGCCCATCACGCTGCTCGTGCCCACCGCGACCGGCGGCTACAACGACCGCCTGGGGCGCGCATTCGCGCCCTTCCTGTCGCGCCAGATGGGCCAGCCGGTCACGATCGTGAATCGCCCGGGCGGCGCTACCGTGCTGGGCAACACCTGGGCGCTGCAGCAGCCGATGGACGGCTACACGCTGATCGTCACGACCGCGACGCCCAACATCCCCCTCGGCGTGCTGGTGGGCAACGCGCGCTTCGCGGTCGAGGATTTCTGGATGGTCAACCTGCCCTCGCGCGATGCGACGCTGCTGGCGACATCGCGGGACAAGCCCCTGCAGTCCATCAACGACGTGATCGACGCGCTGAAGCGCGACCCGCGCAGCCTTGTGGTCGGCGTGCAGCCCAACTCCGCGGATCTCGTGAACCTGATGCTGCTGCTGCAGGCGCACGACATCGACCGCACGCGCATGCGCATCGTGACCTATGCCGATGGCGGCGGGCCGGCGCGCAACGCCACCGTGGGCGGCGTGGTGGATGTGGGCCTGGCCGGCGGCGAGGGCTTCCTGCCCCTGCGTGAGCGCATCCGCCCGCTGCTGACCTTCTCGGACGAGCGGATGGATGGGTTCGAGGACACGCCCACCCTGATGGAGCATGCCGGCGAGGCCGGTTTCCAGGGCCGGTTCCTGGCTGGCTCGCAGCGCGGCGTCATGGTGCCGACGCGCCTCATGGACGAGCAGCCGGCGATCTACGCCCGCATCCTGGAAGCGGTCGAGGCCGCCACCAAGGACCCCGAATGCGTCAGCACCCTGCGCGGGCAACAGCTGGCCACGCGCTGGTACGGACCCGAGGCGTCGAACCGCGCCTATCGCGAGGCCTCGACGCTGATCGCGCAGCACGCCGACATGCTGCGCGGCCGCTGAGAAACGCGCCCCGGGGCGCATGCGCAGCGGATTGGGCCATGCAAGTTCGATGACGAGCACCGCATCCCAGCCGCCGCGAAGTCGGGCGCCACGCGGTCCTTGAGGTTCGGCCTGGCCTTCGCGATCGCGGCCAGCGCCGACCCGCCGCCGCGGTCTTGGAGTTCGCGCAAGCGGTAGAAGCTGTCGCGGCCGCGGCCGAGCACACGGCTGGCCTGGGTCACATCGCCCGCCTGCTTGGCAACCCCAGCAGGCCAATCTTGGCGCGGCGCCGCGCCCTGGCCTCTCTCCCCTCCGATATGCCAACCGCCCGGGCCAGCCGAAAATTCCACAGGGTGGCGCGGGCTTGGACGCATGGCGCGCAAGATCGGCGGTTCGGTGATCTTCCCTTGTTTGGGAAGGTTTTGGGCGCGGGCGGGATCAACTCGCCGCACCTGACCGCATCCGGTCGCGCCAAGCCACCGCAACGCGTGGGACAGATCGTGGGATGGCAGCGCCGCGGGCCGCCAGAAACCAAAGAAAATAGGATGGTTACGGGAGGGAATGGCGGACGATAAAGCCGTCGAGCATGTCCGCTGGATCTTCGCCCGCTTCCTCGAGATCGGGTCCTGCACGGTGCTGGCCCGCGAGGTAGGCGCGCGCGGCATCCG
>SKWC01000273.1 GCA_007129145.1 Rubritepida sp. | reverse complement strand
TGGTCTCGTGCAGCAGAGCGGCCAGCGCCAGCACGTCCTCGAGGGGGCTGTGCGCGCGCATGGCGCTGAACTCGCCCGCCAGCGCCGCGCCGATGGCGGCGCGTGCGGCCGCCAGAAGCGGGCTGTCCTTCAGCGAGCGGGTGGTGACCAGCACCACGCGCTCGCTGCCCGCGACCTCGGCGGGCAGCGCCTCGGCCAGGGGCGCGCCGTGGTGCACCCGCTGCTGGGCGGGCCATTGGTGCAGGCCGCGGGTGCTCATTCGGCGCGTGCCCCGGCGATGCGCACCACCTCGGCCCAGAAGGGAATCTGCTCGCGCACGAACTGGCCGAAGGCCTCGGGCGATTCGGAGGGCAGCGCCTGCAGCCCCTGCGCGGCGATGCGCTCCTGCACGGCCTGGTCGCGGACCGTGGCCACCGAGACCTCGAAGATGCGGTCGCGGATCGGGGTGGGCAGGCCGGCCGGGCCCCAGAAGCCCCACCAGCCGGCGATGTCGAGGTCACCGAGGCCCGCTTCGCCGGTGCCGGGGATGCCGGGGATGACCGGCGATGGCTCGCGCGTGGTCAGCGAGATCGCGCGCAGCTGGCCCGAGCGGATGGGCGGCAGCGCGACCGGCGGCGTGCCGATCAGGATCTGCACATCGCCCGCCAGCACCGCCTGCAGCGACGGTCCGCCGCCACGGAAGGGCACCTGGGTCAGCTGCACATTGGCCACGCGCGACAGCATCGCGCCGGCCAGATGCGAAGGCGTGCCATTGCCCGGCGTCGCGTAGTTCCAGCGCCCCGGCTCGGCGCGCACGCGCTCGATCAGCTGCGCCAGCGTCTCGATCCCGGTCTGCGGGCTGACGGCGATGATGGCGGGCAGGTCGGTCAGCCGGGTGATGGGTGTGAAGTCGTTGATCGGGTCGAAGGGGATCGAGGCGTAGAGCGCAGGGTTCACCGCATGGGTGAAGTTGCCCGCCAGCAGGATGGTGTAGCCATCGGGGGCCGAGCGCGCGACATGGTCGGCGGCGATGTTCGACCCCGCGCCGGGGCGGTTCTCCACCACGATGGCCTGCTCCAGCCGGCGGCTGAGCGATTCGGCGAAGATGCGCGCCAGGAAGTCGCCCGAACCGCCGGGCGGGAAGCCGACCACGAGGCGGATCGGGCGTTCGCTGGGCCAGGCGGATTGGGCGCGCACGGCCGGAGCGGCGAGGCCGAGGCCCATGGTGGACAGGGCAAGGGTGCGGCGTGACAGGCGCATGGCGATCCTCCGTGGCGTTGCTTGGCCGCGCGGGCGGACCCGACGGCACGCGCAGCCTCCCAAATCGTTCCGGCCCGCGCAACCCGCTTCCCTCGTTGCGCCCGAGAGGATTAGCCTGCTTCCGACAAGCATCGCGACGGAAAGGATGAGTGCTCATGCGGCTCACCCCGTTCAATCAGGGCGATCTCCTGAAAGGCGTCAACCATCCCGACCTGCGCGGCGGCATCTGCGTGGCGCTGTGCGATCACTGGCTGGCGCTGATGCGCGACAGCCGGGCGCGCACGCCCGAGGAGCGGATGGACCTGCTGAAGCAGCGCTCGGGCGCCGCCATGGAGTATCAGTTTTTCTATTCCGGCTGGCGGCAGGACACCGGGCGCGAGGAGGCGCGGGCGCGGATGGGGCAGCGCCTCGGCCACAGTTTCGAGGGGCAGACCCGCATCATGCGCGCCTTCGTGGGCTTCGACGGCATGGTTGAGCGCATGGAGCGCGACCTTGCCGAGCCCGGCGCCGCGGTCACCTGGACCATGGCGCTGCCCGGCATGGGCCGGCATGCGATCGCGGGCTATCACAGCAAGGAGAGCATCACCACCAACATCCACCGCTTCGCCAGGCACCTGTTCGACCCGAATGTCGGCGAAATCGTCGGCAATCCGCAGGAGATGCGCGCCATGGTGCGCGAGCTGTTCCGGCTGGTGCCGGACTACAACTGCATCACCGAGCTGGACCGGACCACGGCGGAGTAGGCCTCGCACTCAGTCCAGCCGCGCCCCGCCGGCGATCCAGGCCAGCAGGCGCAGCCGTTCCTCCCCGGTCATGTCGGTCAGGTTGCCCGGCGGCATGGCCTCGCTGGCGATCTGGACCCGGGAAGCTGCGGCCCAGCGGCGGATCTGGCCGGGGCTGTCCAGCAGCACGCCCTTGGGCGCGGTCAGCATGCCATCGAAGCTGGGGCGCGCGGCGTGGCAGGCGGCACAGTGGGTGGCGAAGATGGGCTCGACCTCGGTGAAGGCGGGCACATCCATGCCGGCCAGCCGCGCATCGGGCCGCGGCGCGGCCATGAGGAACAGCAGCCCCAGCGCCACCGCGCCGCCCGCGGGCAGCGCCCAGTTGCTGCGCCCGGAATGACGCAGCACGAAGAACTGCCGGATCAGCGCGCCCGCCAGCGCCACCAGCAACAGCGCCAGCCAGTTCATCGAATGCTGCGTCAGCATCGGGTAGTGCGGGCTGATCATGAGGAACAGCACGGGCAGCGTCAGGTAGGTGTTGTGCACGCTGCGCTGCTTGCCCCAGGCGCCGTATTTCGGGTCGGGCTCGCGGCCCTCGCGCATGGCCGCGACCATCTTCTTCTGGCCGGGGATGATCACCATCGCGACATTGGCCACCATGATGGTGCCGGTCATGGCGCCGATGACCAGGAAGGCGCCACGGCCGGAGAAGACATGCGTCGCGATCAGCACCGCCACCACCAGAAGCCCCGCGCCCGCGGCCAGCAGCCAGGCCTCCTTCCCGGCCAGCCGCGAGCGGCACAGCGCGTCATAGGCGAGCCA
>SKWC01000428.1 GCA_007129145.1 Rubritepida sp. | reverse complement strand
GGCGCGGTGCGGTCGGCGCTGGCGCTGCTCGATGACCCCCACCCGTCCAGCCACCAAGGAGAACCGCCATGCCCGACACCATGAAGCTTGCCGCCGGAACCGCCTTCCCCGCCCTGTCGGTGCCGCGCCTCGGCGGTGGCCAGGTCAGCCCGGCCGAGGGCGAGGGCTGGCGCCTGCTCATCGTCTATCGCGGGCGCCATTGCCCGCTCTGCAAGGCCTATCTGAAGACGCTCGACGGGCTGCTGGAGGATTTCGCGGCCCTCGACGTCAGCGTCGCCGCCATCTCGGGCGACCCCGAGGATAAGGCCGCCGCCGATGCCGCCGAGCATGGCTGGCGCTTCCCCCTTGGCTTCGGGTTGAGCGTGGAGCAGATGCGCCAACTCGGCCTGTATGTCTCCGAGCCGCGCTCGCCGCAGGAGACCGACCGGCCCTTCCCCGAGCCCGGCCTTTTCCTGATCAATCCCGCGGGCCAGGTGCAGATCCTGGACATCTCCAACGCGCCCTTCGCGCGGCCGGACCTCGCGGCCATCCTGCGCGGTGCCAGGCTCATCCAGGAGCGGCAATACCCGATCCGCGGAACCCTCGCCTGAGGCGCGGCGCTGGCCCGGGGTAGCCCCGGACCGGCACCATCGCTTCGGCCCGCGCAGCGTCACCCCAGGCGGCGGCGGAAAGCTGGCCCCCGATCTCGCGCGGGCTCATCCCGCGCGCTTTCATCGCGATGGGCCATTTCGGCTCAAGGCAGAAGCATGGGCGATGGGGGCGAGGCTCCCATCCAGCCCGCCCCGTCAGATCAACCCGGACATCGTGATGCCCGAGACGATCATCTGCACCCCCAGCGCCGCCTGCAGCACGCCGAAGATGGCCCCGAGCACGAGCAGCGGCGCCGCCCCGACACGCTCCATGAACAGACGCGCACCCAGCATCGCCGCGAGGTTGAGCAGCATGATCGCGCCGACGACACCCATGATCGCGACCTTGTCCGCGGTGGAGGGGAAGTAGCTCACGAAGATGATCAGCACGGCGACGCCGACGGGCGTCACGATCCCCGGGATCGCGATCGGCATGAAGCCCGGTGCCGTCGTCGGTTGGGCCTTCTGCCCGCCGCCCGTGCCGAGGCTGGCGCGCAGCGCGGTCAGCAGGAGGATCAACCCGGCGGCGATGATGAGCGAGGACGGCGAGGTGCCGGCGCCCGCCATCGCGCCCGCGCCGACGGACACCGCGACCGCGATGGTCAGCGTCGCGACGCCCGCCGCGGTCAGCGCCGTGCGCAGCCGCCGCGCGCGATCCGCCCCTGCCATGACGGAAGCGAACAGCGGCATCAGGGCGACCGGCCCCATCAGCGTGAACAGCAGGGCGCCGAGCAGCGGCAGGGGAAGGTCGGTGGATGCCATGTCCCGTCCTCAGAATGTCCAGTAGAGGCTCGCCTGCAGCGTCGTCCAAGAGCGGCCCGCGCCGATGTCGCGCAGCGCCCTGCCGGGAACCGCGACCGAGACGATGCTCTGCAGGTAGAAATTGCGGTTGATCGCCCAGCGCCCCGTGGCGGTGAACTCCTGCCCGATATCCGCCGATGTCAGCTGCGCGATGGCGGGGTTGGAGCCGAGGTTGTTGCGCTGCGCGGCCCGCAGCACATGCCAGTCGAAGGTCACGTTCAGCGACGGCGCCGGCACCAGGTTCAGCTGCAGCCGGTGCACCAGCAGGTTGGCGTTCGAGGTGATCTTGCCCATCACCACGCCCTGCAGCCAGTTGCCGAGCCCCGTCGAAAGCAGGGGGTCGAAGCGCTCGAAACGCCTGGTCGTCGGGTCGTCGCCCGTGGCGAAGGAATAGCGGTAGGACAGGCTCGGCGACCAGGGCAGCCATCCCGCCTGGTAGCCGAGCAGCCCATAGCCCGCCCAGGCGGACATCGGGTAGCGATGGTGGCTCTGGTGCGCCAGTTCGCCGGCGAGCCACAGCCCCTCCAGCCCGAAGGCGCGGTTCCAGCGCAGATGGCCCGCCAGCGTCAGCAGCCCTTCCCGCCCCAGGCGGCGGCCGTCCGGCGTGGCGAAGGTCGAGGCCGAGCGCGGCACCGTGATGATGCTGGCATCCAGCGACAGCCCCGCCGCCAGTTGATGGCGCAGGTTGACGCCCGCGAAGGTGGACCGGGAATCCACCCGCGGCACCTCGTTCGGGTCAATGTAGAACGCCATCGCCGACCAGCGGCCGGCGCGTCCCTCCGCGACCAAGGAGAAGTCATTGGCCGTCCTTGCGCCGATATAGCTCGCGCCGCGCGCCCCGGCATTGGCGGCGCCACGGACGAAATGGATGAGGAAGCCGTCGTTCAGCGTGACCACCTGCCGCCCCGCGCGGAGGTTCAGCGAGTGGCCGGTGTCGGGGTCCACATAGAGCAGGCCGGCATATGCCCTCTCCAGCGAGGTGTGCAGGCGCGCATCGGCGCGGAAGAAATCCTGGCCGAGCGACCACGACGTCAGCCATGTGATGGCGCCATAGGCGTAGAAGGGGCTGCCGCCGATCTGCGCCGCGCCGGCGATGCCGTATTCGACGAAGCCTTCCGTCCAGCTCGGGCGCGATCCCGGCAGCCGCCCGGCCAGGGGATTGCGGTTGAGGAACAGCTCGGGGCGGCCGAACCAGACATTGGGATCCCTGTAGACGCCGACGCCGCCGGCCAGGATCGCGGTGACATGGGCGCGCCCGGTCCGCAGCAGGGTGAGGCGGTCCCCGGCCCCGCCCGTCGCCGCGAGGTCCAGCTCGACCAGCAGCGCGACCTCCCCGGGGCGCAGCGCCATGGCCAG
>SKWC01000045.1 GCA_007129145.1 Rubritepida sp. | reverse complement strand
TCGTTCACCGCGACATGAAGCCGCACAACCTGTTCGTCTGCGAGGACGGATCGGTGAAGGTCATGGACTTCGGGATCGCGAAGAACCCGTCCACCAACCTGACCACCGACAAGATGATCGCGGGCACCCCCGACTACATGTCTCCCGAGCAGATCAACGGCTTCAGCAGCGTCGGTCCCTCCACCGACATCTATGCGCTCGGCATCACGGCGTTCGAGATCTTCTGCGGCCGGCTCCCGTTTGTCCACGACGAGACCGTGCCGCTGCTGCTCATGCACGTCGGCGAGCCCCCACCGGACCCCCGCTCGATCAACCCCCGGATCCCGGATCCCCTCGCCGAGCTCATTCTCAGGATGCTGGCCAAGGATCCGTCGCACCGCCCGAAGAGTTGTGCCGATCTCCGCCGCGCGTTCGAGACCGTGCAGCAGGAGATCGCCTGACGCAGGTCCCCCGGGCGCGATCCGGCTGTCGACCGCTCCTTCCGGGCCCGGGTTGTCTCAGGCGGCCTGGATCATGTGAATGTCGCGCTGCGGGAACGGGATCGAGATCCCTTCGGCGTCGAACCGCTGCTTGATCGCCTTGCGCAGCGAGAGCTGCGTGGCCCACCAGTCCGCGCTGGCGGTCCACGGGCGAATGAGGAGATCGACGGAGCTGTCGCCCAGATCGCCCACGGCCACGAGCGGTTCGGGATCCTTCAAGACGCGTGCATCGGCTGCGATCACGGCGTGCACGATCTCGATCGCGCGGTCGATGTCATCGCCGTAGCCGATGCCGATCACCATGTCGATGCGGCGGGTCTCGTTGCGTCCGAAGTTCTTGATGTCGCTGCCCCAGACCCGGCTGTTTCCGAGCATGATGTAGACGCCGTCCGCCCCCCGGAGCTCGGTGGCGAAGAGGCCGATCTCGCGGACGGTGCCGATGTGTCCGCCGACCTCGATGACGTCGCCGACCTCGAATGGCCGAAGGCTGAGCAGAAGCACGCCGGAAGCGATGTTGCCCAGCGCCCCCTGGAGGCTGAGGCCGATGGCGAGGCCGGCTGCGCCGAGCACCGCGATGAGGCTGGCGGTCTGCACGCCGAACTGGTTCAGCACCGCGATGATCACGACCGCGAGGACGAGAATCCGGGTGATCTTTCGGACGAGCGGGATGAGCGTCGCGTCGATGGCCGAGCGCTTCTCGAGGGACGAAGCCAGCTTCCTTGCGGACCAGCCGGCGATGACCCAGCCCAGGATCAGGACGACGATGCCCCCCACCACCTGGATTCCCCAGGTGGTGGCGAGGGTGATGAGGGTGTCGGAGAGGGACGCGATCTGTTCCTGAGACATTGCAGGTTCCGGGGCTTCGGGAGAAGTGCGCCGAGTGATTGGGGCCGGCGCGAGGTGGGGCACACCAACGGCGGGCGCACCGGACGTTCGGGCGCGGGTTCGGCTGCGAACGGATGTCGGCTAGGACATGGCATCCGGCATGTCAAACCGGGTTTCTCGTCAGGTACTTCTCAGTGAGCGCAAAGGGGGGTACCATGGTGGGGGTCAGGTCCGCCTGCCTGGCGGTCCCGACCAGCACTGTCCCCCGTCGTCCCGGTCCCCGTCATGACTGCCCAGAACCGCCGATTCGTTCCCATTCTCGGAATCCTGTGTCTCGTGGTGGCTCTGATGAGCTGCGGGGACGATGGTGCTCCCGGCACGCCTCCGGCGGGGAGCGAGTCGTCCTCGCCGTCGGACGAGCCGTCGGAGCCGACGCCCGGGACGGACGATGACGTGTCGGGTGAGGTGGACGCGACGGATCCTGGAGACGTGGGGACGGAAGCGGACGTGTCGGAGCCGACGGGTCCGCCGCCGGAGACGGTGGACGGGATCATCCTGTGCGATCCGGATCGGGACGACGAGTGCCCTGACGGTCCGTGCATCACGTTCGACCCGTCGTATGACGGGGGTCTGTGCGGTCAGTTCTGTGTGACGAACGCGGACTGTCCGGGGACGTTCCGTTGCGTGCGGATCTCGACGGGCGCGGACATCGAGACGGCGTGCATCCCGACGGATTTCTGTCTGGACCGGGACGAGGACGGGTATGGTTTCGGTCCGGGCTGTGCAGGTCCGGACTGCGACGACGACGATCCGGAGACGTACTTTGGCGCGCCCGAGCAGTGCAATGGTCGGGACAACAATTGCAACGGGCTGATCGACGACAACCCTGTGGGCACGGGCGAGGACTGCGAGACGGGTTTCCCGGGCATCTGCGCGGAGGGCCGTCAGCAGTGCGTGTTCGGCTTCATGGAGTGCATTCCGCGTCGAGAGCCGGCGGAGTTCGAGACGTGCAACGGACTGGACACGACGTGCGACGGTCTGGTGGACGCGGTGACGGACGAGGAGACGGGCGAGGCGGTGCCGCTGACGCGCCGTTGCTACGAGGGACCGGACGGCACGGAGGGTGTTGGCCAGTGCCGTTCCGGTACGCGGGTGTGCGAGGAAGGGGAGTTCGGATCGTGCGACGGTCAGATACTTCCCGCGACGGTGGAGCTCTGCGATGGCGTGGACAACACGTGCAACGGCCTGGTGGACGACAGCCCCGTCGGCGTCGGAACCCCCTGCGACACCGGGCTCCTCGGTCGTTGCAGCGAGGGCGTGAACCAGTGCATCGGCGGTGAAGTGGTTTGTGTGCAGCTCTTCCAGCCCGCGCTGGAGGAGACGTGCAACGGCCTCGACATGACATGCGACGGCCTGGTGGACGCGGTGGCGGATCCGGAGACGGGTGAGGCGGTGCCGCTGTCTCGCCGCTGCTACGACGGTCCTCCGG
>SKWC01000135.1 GCA_007129145.1 Rubritepida sp. | reverse complement strand
TGAGCCGCGGCTGGCGCTGGGGGTCGCGCTGCGCGGCGTCGCGGGCGCGGCGATGGATGTCTCGGACGGGCTGCTGCAGGACCTCTCGCACCTGTGCCGCGCCGGGGATTGCGCTGCCGAGGTGGATGGCGCGCGCCTGCCGGTGCCGCCCGGCGACGTGCCGCTGGCGGAGCTTGCCGGCGGGGGCGATGACTATGAGCTGCTGTTCGCCGCCGCCCCGGATGATCGCGCGCGCGTCGAGGCCGCGGCCCGCGCCGCCGGCACCCCGGTCACGCGCATCGGTCGCTTCACGCAGGGGACGCCCCGTGTCACGCTGCGCGATGCTGCGGGCGCGGACATCACGCCCGGGAAGCTCGGCTGGAGCCATGTGTGAGCGCGACGACGCAAGCTGATTCCGCCATGCGCGCCACGGTCTGGCGGCTGTTCTTCTGCCAGGCGCTGATGAACGCCACCATGATCGGCCAGGTGGCGATGGGCGCGCTGATCGGCCATTCGCTCTCGGGCGACAATGCGCTGGCCACATTGCCGATGGCGGTGCAGATGACGGCGGTGATGGCGGCATCCATCCCGGCCTCCATCATCTTCGCCCGCTACGGGCGGCGGGCCGGCTTCCTGGTGGGGGCGGGGCTGTCCATCATGGGCTCGGCCACCTTCGCGCTGGGCATCGTGCTGCATGACTTCGTGGTCTATTGCGCGGGGGCGGCCTTCGCGGGGGCGGGCTTCGGGATCGCCCAGCACTACCGCTTCGCCGCGGCCGAGGCCGCCACCCCCGAATACCGCCCGCGCGCCATCGCGCTGGTGATGGCGGGGCCGGTGCTCTCGGCCGTCTTCGGGCCGGAGCTGGTGAAGCACAGCTACCAGATGTTCCTGCCCTATCTGTTCCTGGGCACCTATCTGGCGCTGATGCTGCTGCCCGTCATCTGCGCGCTGCTGCTGACCGGGCTGCGCCTGCCGCCGCCGCCGCCAAAGCCCAAGGTCGCCACGCCGCTGTCCGAGATCATGCTGCGGCCGGCCTTCGTCGCCGCCGCGGTGGCGGGCCTCGTGGCCTATGGCACGATGAACCTGGCCATGACGGCCACCCCGCTCGAGATGATGATCTGCGGCTTCAGCGTCAGCCAGACCGCCACCGTCATCCAGATCCATGCCATCGCGATGTTCGCGCCGGGCTTCGTGACGGGCCATCTGATCACGCGCTTCGGGGTGATGCGCATCATCACGGTCGGCGCGGCGCTGACCGCGGCCTGCGTGGCGGTTGCGCTGCTGGGGCAGAGCTTCTGGCATTTCGCCCTGGCGCTGGGGCTGCTGGGGGTGGGGTGGAACTTCATGTTCGTGGGCGCCACCACGCTGCTGTCCACCAGCCATTCGCCGCAGGAGAGGGTGCGCGCCCAGGCGGCGAATGACTTCATCGTCTTCGGCACGGTGGCCTGCACCGCCTTCCTGGCGGGCTTCGTGCACGCCCGCTACGGCTGGTCGGTGCTGAACCTGACGCTGCTGCCGCCGCTGGTGGTGGCGATGGCGCTGCTGGCCTGGCAGCGACTGCGGGCGCGCCGCATCGCGGTGGTGGGGTAGGGCCCCTAACCCCCTCGGGTCACCCCCTGCGGCGCAGCACCAGCGTGGCCCAGGGCCCGACCTGGATGCGCCGGGCCAGCACCAGCCCCTGCCGGCGGTGGGCCGCCAGCACCATGCGCACCTGCGTCTCCAGCAGCCCCGCCAGGATCGCGGTGCCGCCCGGCGCCAGGTGGTCCGCCAGGTCGCGCGCCATGGCGCAGAGCGGCCGCGCCAGGATGTTCGCGAACACCAAGTCATAGGGCGCGCGGTGGCGCACCGCCCGGTGCCGCCAGCCATCGGCCAGCACCGCGTGCACCCGGGCGCGCATCCCGTTCATCGCGGCGTTCTGCTCGGCCACCCGCACCGACCAGGGCTCGATGTCGGTGGCCAGCACATGCACCCGGAACAGCGCCGCCGCGCCCATGGCCAGGATGCCGCTGCCCGCGCCGAGGTCCAGCACCCGCGCCCGGGGCGGCAGGCGCAGCCGCTCCAGCGCCGTGAGGCAGCCGCGGGTCGAGGCGTGCTCGCCCGAGCCGAAGGCCAGCCCCGCATCCAGCACCAGCACATGCCGGCCCGGCACGGGATGGGCCTCGGCATGGGTCGGGCGGATCAGGAAGCGCCGGCCGATGGGCTGCTCGGGGAAGGCCTCCAGCGTGCGGGCCAGCCAGCCATCGGCCTCGGTGGCGTGGCGGGTCAGTTCCGCCTCATGGCCGGACAGCCCGGCCGCCAGGGCCAGCGCGGCTTGCAGCGAATCCTGGTCGGCGGTCGCCTCGCGCACCGCCTCGATGCGCCACAGGTCGGTCGCCTCGTCGCGGAACAGCCCGACCGTGGCCGAGACGGCGTGCAGCGCGGCCTCATAGGCGGGGACGGCGGCCTCGGGCAGGGCGTCCAGCACAAGGGTCTCAAGGGGTTGCGGCTGGCGCTTCATGCGGGCTCCACGAAGCGGTCCAGCACGCGCTTGCTGCCCGCCTTCTCGAAATCGATGTCCAGCCGGTCGTCCTCGACGGCGATGATGCGGCCATAGCCGAATTTCTGGTGGAACACCCGCTGGCCCACCTGCAGCGCGCCGGCGCGGGCGGGGCGGGCAGTGACCTCCCAGGCGCCGGCCTCGATCAGCCGCGGGCGGCTGCCGAGTGGTCCGGCGGCGAAGACGCTGTGCGGCATGGCGGGGGTGCGCGTCTCGCCCTCGCGCACCACCTCGGCCTCGGGCAGTTCGTCCAGGAAGCGCGAGGGGATGGTGCTGGTCCAGTTGCCGTAGATGCGGCGGTTCGCGGCGTGGCTGATGATGCAGTGGCGGCGCGCGCGGGTGATGCCGACATAGGCCAGCCGCCGTTCCTCCTCCAGCGCCTTGGCGCCGCCCTCATCGAGGCTGCGCTGGCTGGGGAACAGACCTTCCTCCCAGCCGGGCAGGAAGACCATGTCGAATTCCAGCCCCTTGGCCGCGTGCAGCGTCATGAGCGAGACGCGCGCACCCTCGGCGGCTTCGTCATTTTCCATGACCAGCGCGATGTGTTCGAGGAAGGCGGCCATGGTGGCGAATTCGCCCAGCGCGCGCAGCAATTCCTTGAGGTTGTCGAGCCGCCCGGCCGCCTCGGGGCTGCGGTCCTGCTGCCACATGGCGGTGTAGCCGCTTTCCTCCAGCAGCTGGGCGGCGACGACCACATGCCCCTCGTGCTCCAGCCCGGCGCGCCAGCGATCGAGGCCTTCCAGCAATTCGCGCAGCGCGGCGCGGGGCTTGGGGCGCAGCGCATCCGTGCCCACCAGGCCGCGGGCTGCGATGGCCAGCGGCACGCCCTGTTCGCGCGCGGCGCGGTGCAGGGTGGCGATGGCGGTGTCGCCCAGGCCGCGCTTGGGTGTGTTCACGATGCGCTCGAAGGCGAGGTCGTCGGCGGGGTTCACCATGGCGCGGAAATAGGCCACGGCGTCGCGGATCTCCTGGCGTTCGTAGAATTTCGCGCCGCCGAAGACGCGGTAGGGGATGCCGATGGCAATCAGCCGCTCCTCGAAGGCGCGGGTCTGGAAGCCGGCGCGCACCAGGATCGCGACCTCGCCCAGGTCCTGCCCGGCGCGGGAGGCGGCCTCGATGCGCGCGCCGACCATGCGCGCTTCTTCTTCGCTGTCCCACAGCGAGACGATGCGGATCTTCTCGCCGCCCTGGCTGTCGGCGCGGCCCGGGCGCAGGGTCTTGCCCAGGCGGCCCTCGTTGCGCGCGATCAGCCCCGAGGCGGCGGCGAGGATCGGTCGCGTCGAACGGTAGTTGGATTCGAGCCGCACGATGCGCGCGCCCGGAAAATCCTTCTCGAAGCGCAGGATGTTCTCGATCTCGGCGCCGCGCCAAGAATAGATGGACTGGTCGTCGTCCCCCACGCAGCAGATGTTGCGCTGCGCGGGGTCGGCGTGCTGCGCCAGCAGCCGCAGCCACATGTACTGCACGAGGTTGGTGTCCTGGTACTCATCCACCAGGATGTAGCGGAACAGCCGCTGCCAGCGCTCCAGCACATCCGCGTGACCGCGCAGGATCTCGGTCATGTGCAGCAGCAGGTCGCCGAAATCCGCGGCGTTCAGCGCAGCTAGCCGCGCCTGGTAGGCGGCGTAGAGGGCTTCGGCGCGGTTGTTCGCGTAGTCCGAGGTCTCGGCGGCGGGGATGCGGCCGGGCGGCAGGCCGCGGTCCTTCCAGCGCTGGATGATCCCCATCATGTTGTTGACCGGCCAGCGCTTGAGGTCGACGCCGGCGGCCTCCATCACCTGCTTCAGCAGGCGCGACTGGTCGTCGGGGTCGAGGATGGTGAAGTCCGAGCGCAGCCCCACCAGTTCGGCATGGCGGCGCAGCATCCGCGCGGCCAGCGCATGGAAGGTGCCGAGCCACAGCCCCTCCACGGGGCGCTGGATGATGGCGGCGACACGCGCGCGCATCTCGCGCGCGGCCTTGTTGGTGAAGGTGACGGCCAGCACCTGGTGCGGCTGGGCGCGGCCGGTCAGCAGGATATGGGCGAAGCGGGTGGTCAGCACCCGTGTCTTGCCGGTGCCCGCGCCGGCCAGCACCAGCAGCGGGCCCTCCAGCGTCTCGACCGCGGCGCGTTGCTCGGGGTTCAGCCGGGCGAGGTAGTCGCCCGGGACGGGAGGCGGCGCGGGAGGGGCGGGGGTTGCGGACACCCGCGCGGCTATAGAACATCCATCCCGCATCACCAACCGCGCGGTTCCCTTGTCCTTCCTCGTAGCGTTTCTCGAATGGTCGGCCCGCAAGGGGGCGGCGCTGCTGGCCGTGGGCATCTTCGCGGGGCTGTTCATCCCGCCGCTGGCGGCCGCCTTCCGCGACATCATCACGCCCACGGTGTTCCTGCTGATGACGCTGGTGCTGCTGCGCGTGGACCCCGCCCAGGTGCTGGCCTATCTGCGCCGGCCGCTGTTGGTGGCAGCGCTGCTGACCTGGCTGCTGCTGGTGTCTCCCGTGCTGGCCTGGGCGGCGATGGCCGCGCTGGGCATCACCGGGCCGCTGGCGGCGGCGATGGTGATCATGGCGACCGGCTGCGCCGCGACCTCCTCGCCGGCCTTCGCGCGGCTGGTCGGGCTGGACGGCGAGGTCGCGCTGGTGGTGGCCGTGCTCTCCACCCTGCTGATCCCCTTCACCGCGCCGCCCATGGCGCTCGGGCTGATGGGGATAGACCTGGCCATCTCATTGCCGGGGCTGATGCTGCGGCTCGGGCTGGTGGTGGGGCTGCCGTTGCTGGTGTCGGTGCTGATCCGCCGCGCCATGGGCCCCGCGCGGCTGGAGCGCTGGGGGCGGTCGGTGGATGGATCGGTCGTGCTGCTGGTGGTGTTCTACGGCTTCGGCGTGATGGACGGGATGCTGGCGCGGCTGCTGGCCGATCCGGGCTTCATCCTGACGGGGCTGGCGCTGGCCTTCGGCGGCAGCTTCGCGCTGAACCTGGTCACCGCGCTGGCCTTCCTGGCCGCGGGGCAGCGGGTGGCGCTCTCGGCCGGGCTGCTGTCGGGCAACCGCAATATGGCGCTGTATCTGGCGGTGCTGCCGACGACGACGGCGCCCGAGATCCTGCTGTTCTTCGCGCTGTGCCAGTTTCCGCTGTTCCTCAGCCCCTTCCTGCTGCGGCCGGTCTATGCCCGGCTGACGCGGCGGGAAGGGGGCTGAGGGATCGCGTCAGGCGAGCGCGTCGAAGCGCCCGTCCACGCAGGAGGCGTAGCCCGGGTGGTGGCTCATCGCACCCGCGCCCACCATGGACAGCGCGAGGCGGTCAAGCGCCGCCTCGGGAAGCCGCGTCGTGCCCTGCCACAGGCCGAGTTCCTTGTAGCGGGCCACGGCGCGCAGCAGATGCGCGGGCTGCGTGTCAGTGAAGCGGGGTGCCAACTGGGCCGCGATGGCCTCGGGCGCTTGTTCCGCGATCCAGCGCAGCGATGCGCCGAGCGCGCGCACCGCGCCGGCCAGGGCGTCCTGCTTCTCGCCGATGCGCGTCTCGGTCGCGTAGAGCGAGCTGTAGGCGGTGGGCCCGCGGCTCGCGCCCGCATACCAGACCGAGGCGCCCTTCTCCTCCAGCCCGGCGGCGAAGGGCTCGAACAGCATCACCGCATCCACCTCGCCGGCCAGCAGCGCCTTGGCACCCTCGGGCATGGGCATGTGGCGGATGCCGGGGATGGCCTTGGGGTCCACGCCGGCGTCGCGCAGGTCCTGCTGCAGGCACCACCAGGGGGTGGGGACCTCCGAGGGGATGGCCACCCGCAGCGTGGCGAGGTCGGCGGGCTTGAAGCCCGGCCGCTCGCCCATGCCCAGCACCAGGAAGGGGTCGCGCATGATGGCCGCGCCGAAGCAGCGCAGCGGCGCGTTGTCGTCGCGGCTGCGCATCAGCATGGGGCGCATCGGCCCGCTCCATGCCATGTCGGCGCTGCCGTCGATCAGCTTGTTCGCCGCGGCATCGGGGCTGTCGGCGGTCTCGATCCGCAGATCGAGACCCTCCGCCGCGAACAGCCCGCGGTCCAGCGCCACGTAGTAGGGCGCGTAGAACACCGCCCGGAACGGCTCCATGAGGAGGATGGGGGTCATGGCCTCAACCCCGCCTCAGGATGGGAACCCAGCGCTCGCCCTCTTCGCGGATGATGCGGCCGAGGGCGGCGGCATCCGAGGCGATGGGCTCGATGCCGCGCTCGGCGAAGCGGGCCTGCAGCGCGGGGTCCTGCATCACCTTCTGCACCGCCTCGCTGACCCGTGCGATCGCCTCGGGCGGGGAGCCCGTGCGGGTGAGCATCATCTGCAGGGAGGAGGAGCGGTAGCCCTCGACGCCGCTCTCGGCGATGGTGGGCAGGTCGGGCAGCATGGCGGAGCGCCGCGCGGTGGTGACCGCGATCGCCTTGATCTGGCCCTCGCGGATGTAGGGCGCCAGCAGCGTCTGGCTGTCGATCATCATGTCCACGCGGCCGGCGATGAAGTCGGTCACGGCGGCCGGGGTGCCGCGGTAGGTCACGAAGGTGAAGTCCACCTGCGCGAGGTTCTTGAACAGCTCGCCCGAGAGGTGCGAGGCGGCGCCGATGCCGGTGGTGGCGAAGGTGGCCTCATCGCCGCGCGTGCGCAGCCAGGCGATCAGCTCCTGCACATTGTTCGCCGGCACGTTGTTGCCGACGCACAGCACGAAGGGCTGCTCGCTGATCAGCGAGATGGGCGCGAAGTCGTTCACGCTGTCGAAGCCGACGTCGGGGAACAGCGCGGGGATCACGGTGTGCGCCGCGCCCGTGACCAGCAGGGTGTGGCCGTCGGGTTCGGCGCGCAGCACCTGGCGCGCGCCGATGGTGGAGCCGGCGCCACCGAAATTCTCGACCACGATGTTGGTGCCGAGTTCCTGGCCCAGCGGGTCCTGCAGCAGACGGGCGGTCACGTCGATCAGGCCGCCGGCGTTGAAGGGCACCACCATGCGCAGCGGGCGCTGCGGGAAGCCGGACTGGGCGCGGGCGATGGCGGGCGCGAAGGGGAGGGTGGAGGCGCCGGCCAGAAGGCCGCGGCGAGTGGGGGTCATGACAGGTCTCCCGATGATCGTAACTCCCGGTTCATGGGCCGCCCGCCGCGGCTTGTCAAAGCGGCAGGCCGCCCGCGGCTGCGTCACGCGGACGCAGCATGCGCGGGCATTGCCTGCCGTTTCAGCACATGGGTCGCCTCAAGTGGGCGGCGTCAGGCCGCGACCAGCTGCGGCCGCGCCCCCAGGATATGCGCGATGGCATAGGTCAGGTCGGGGCGGTTCATCGTGTAGATGTGGAACTCATCCACGCCATTGGCCTGCAGGATGCGCACCTGCTCGGCCGCGACGGTGGCGGCCACGAGGCGGCGCGTCGGCTCGTCCTGCTCCAGCCCCTCGAACAGATTCTCCAGCCAGGCGGGGACCGAGGCGCCGCACATGGCCGAGAAGCGCTTCACCTGGGCGAAGTTCAGCACCGGCAGGATGCCCGGCACGATGGGCACGGTGATGCCGGCTGCGTGGCAGCGGTCGAGGAAGCGGAGGTAGACGTCGGTGTCGAAGAAATACTGGGTGATGGCGCGGTTGGCGCCCGCGTCGATCTTGCGCTTGAGGTAGTCGAGGTCGGCATCGGCCGAGAGCGCGGCCGGATGCGTCTCGGGATAGGCGCCGACGCTGATGTCGAAATCGCCGATGCGGCGCAGGCCGCGCACCAGATCCTCGGCCTGGGCGTAGCCGCCCGGATGCGGCTCGTAGCGCTCGGCCCCGGCCGGCGGGTCGCCGCGCAGCGCCACGATATGGCGCACGCCGGCCTCCTGGTAGCCCCGGGCGACCTCGTCCACCTCATCGCGGGTGGCGCCGACGCAGGTCAGATGCGCGGCGGGCGTCAGCCCGGTCTCGCGCACCAGCCGCGCCACCGTGTCGTGGGTGCGGGCGCGGGTCGAGCCGCCCGCGCCATAGGTGACCGAGACGAAGCGCGGTGCGAGCGGTTCGAGGCGCCGGATGCAGGCCCAGAGATCCTGCTCGAGCTTCTCGTTCTTCGGCGGGAAGAACTCGAAGGAGAGTTTCGGGGCCGGCATGGCGCTCGGCGAGGGGAGACTGCCCACCCGGGGGCCGGTCAGCCAGCGTTCGAGGGTGTTGTGCTGCGCGGTATCCATCAGGGTTGTGTGGTGGAGGCGGAACCATTCCGCAAGGGGCGGATTATCCCCACATGGCGGAAGGTCGCGTCGTCAGGGCGCTGCTGCTAGAACACGCCACGGTCGCGCTGAGCGCGGCCGCTGTGCAACCGGAGGCTCCCGTGCTGGTCCGTTTTCCCCACTTCCTCCGAGGCCTCGGCGCCGTGGCGCTGCTCCTGGCCTTCAGCGCCTGCGCCACGCCCCCGCCCGTGACCGAGCCCGAGGCGCGTGCCGAGTTCGAGGCCACGAACGACCGGCTGGAGCCGCTGAACCGGGCGATCTTCACCGCCAATGAGGCGGCGGACACGCTGCTGATCCGCCCCGCGGCGGAGTTCTACCGCCTGGTGCTGCCCGAGCCGTTGCGCGACGGCGTGCGCAACGTGCTGAGCAACCTGCGCGGCACCAACATCCTGCTGCACGACCTGCTGCAGGGCGAGGGGGAGCGCGCCGCGCGCACGGCCGAGCGGCTCATCATCAACACCACCCTGGGGCTGGGCGGCATCTTCGACGTCGCGGCCGACCATTTCGACCGGCCCGGCCATGACGAGGATTTCGGCCAGACGCTCGCGGTGTGGGGCACGCAGGAAGGCTTCTATCTGGTGCTGCCGCTGCTCGGCCCCTCCAACGCGCGCGACGCCCTGGGCTTCGCGGTGGACACGGCGCTGAACCCCTGGACCTGGATCGGGCAGGGGCCGGTCGTGGAGGGGCTGCGCTATGGCCGGACCGCCGCGACCCTCCTCGATGCGCGCGACCGCGCGATCGAGCCGCTCGACCGGGTCTATGAAACCTCGCTCGATCCCTATGCGACCCTGCGCAGCGCCTATCGCCAGCGGCGCGAGGCCGCCATCCGCAACCAGGACAGCCCGGGGGAGGGCCGATGACCCCGCCACTGACTTCGCTTGGGCGCCGCGCCCTGCTGGCCGCGCCGCTGCTGCCGGTCATCGCCATGCCTGCGCGGGCGCAGATCAGCCCCGAGGCGGCTTCCGCCTTCATCCACTCCACCGGCGAGGAGCTGGTGGCGGTGCTGAACAGCCGCGACCCGCTGGAGGAACGCCGCGCGCGCGTGGCGGACATCCTGCGCCGCGCCGTGGACATCGAGGGCACCGGCCGCTTCGTGCTGGGCCGCTGGTGGCGCGTGGCCAGCGCCGAGGAGCAGGCGGAGTACCTGCGCCTCTTCGAGCAGACGCTGATCCGCAACCTGGCCGCCCGATTCGGCGAGTTCCAGGGCGTGCGCTTCAGCGTCGGCCGCAGCCAGGCGCGCAGCGAGGACGACGTGCTGGTGACCACGGAGGTCCAGCCCGCCGATGGCGCGGCCGTCATCCTCGACTGGCGCGTGGGGCTGGTGGATGGCCGCCCGCAGATCGTGGATCTGGTGGCCGAGGGCACCTCGCTGCGGCTGACCCAGCGCAGCGAGTATTCCTCGGTGATCCAGCGTGGCGGCGGGCGCGTCGCGGCGCTGCTGGATGCCATGCGCAACCTGCTCGCCCGCGGGGGCTAGGCCGGTGCCCCGCCCCGCCCTGCCGGCGCAGCAGGTCACCTTCCTCTACGCCGAGGACACCGAGGCGTCCTGGCGCTTCTATGAGGAGGTGCTGGAACTGCCGCTGGTCCAGGACCAGGGGAGCTGCCGCATCTATGCCGCGGCCGAGGGAAGCCGCGCCTTCCTGGGCGTCTGCCGCGCCCGCGCGCCGCGCGCCACCGACAACCCGCGCGCGGTGGGGGGCGTGGTGTTCACCTTCGTCACCCCCGATGTCGAGGGCTGGCACGCATTCCTGGCGGAGAAGGGTGTCGCGCTGCCGCCCGCGCCCCAGTATTCCGAGGCTTATCGCGTCACCCATTTCTTCCTGACCGACCCGGCCGGCTACACGCTGGAGGTGCAGCGCTTCGACCGGCCGGACTGGCCGGAGGCCTGAGGCGCTCCAATCCGCGAAATCAATCCGCGAAATCGGGCTGTTCGCGGCGCAGGATGCGCTTGACGCTTTCCAGATGCAGCCGCGCGCTCTCGCGGTCGCCCTGCCGCATCTGGGCCGCGG
>SKWC01000422.1 GCA_007129145.1 Rubritepida sp. | reverse complement strand
CTTTCGCGGCGCGATCCGGTGCCGCTGAAGGTCGCCGCCGAGTGAGCGAACTCGCCGGGCGCGTCGCGCTGGTCACCGGCGCGCAGCAGGGCATCGGCGCTGCCATCGCGCTCGCCCTGGCCCGGGCCGGGGCCGATGTGGCGGTGAACTGGCTGGATGCCGAGCCGCTGGAGCTGAAGGCCCGCATCGAGGCCCTCGGCCGGCGCTGCGCCCTGGTGCAGGGCAGCGTGGAGAGCGTGGCCGGGGTGCGCGCCATCCATGCCGCGGCCACCGGGGCGCTCGGCGTGCCCGACATATTGGTGAACAACGCCGGCATCTTCCCCCGCTGCGACTTCCTCGCGATGGAGGAGGCCGAGTGGGATGCGGTGCTGGGGGTGAACCTCAAGGCCGCGGCCTTCATGACCCAGGCCTTCGCCCGCGCGCTGGAGGGCCGGCCGGGGGTGGTGGTGAACCTCGCCTCCTCGGCGGTGCGCGGCGACCCGCGCGGGGTGCACTACTCCAGCAGCAAGAACGGCGTGGTGGGGCTGACGCGCGCCACCGCGCTGGCGCTGGCCCCCGCGATCCGGGTGAACGCCATCGCGCCCGGCCTGACCGACACCGCCCAGCCGCGCTTCGGCATGAATGAGGAACAGATCGCCGCCCGCGCCGCGAGCTTCCCGCTGGGCCGCATCGGCCGGCCGGAGGAGATTGCGGAACTCGCGGTGTTCCTGGCCGGGCCGAAGTCGGGCTTCATCACCGGCCAGACCTTCCACGCCAATGGCGGCGTCTATCTCGTCTAGGAGTTGCCCCGCATGCCCGTCTTCGCCGGCGTCTTTCCCTATCTTGTCTCGCCCATCGGCCCCGATGGCGCGGTGCTGGAGCAGCCGCTCCGTGACCTGGTCGAGCATCTGATCGGCGCCGGCGTGCATGGGCTGACGCCGCTCGGCTCCACCGGGGAATTCGCCTATCTCAACAACGCCCAGCGCCGCGAGATCGTGCGCATCGTGGTCGAGCAGGCGCGCGGCCGCGTGCCCGTGGTGGCGGGTGTGGCGGCCACCACCACCGCCGATGCCGTGGCCCAGGCGAAGGACTATGCCGGCCTGGGCGCGGATGGAATCCTGGCCGTGATGGAGGCCTATTTCCCCGTGCCCGAGGCCGGGGTGGTGGCCTATTTCACCGCCATCGCCGACGCGACCGACCGGCCGGTGGTGCTCTACACCAACCCCAATTTCCAGCGCAGCGACCTCAGCCTGCCCGCGATTGACGCGCTGTCGCGCCACCCGCGCATCGTCGCCATCAAGGACGCCAGCACCAACACCGGGCGGCTGCTGTCCATCCTGAACCGCGTCGAGGGGCGGATGGATGTGTTCAGCGCCTCCGCGCATATCCCCGCCGCGGTGATGCTGATCGGCGGCGTGGGCTGGATGGCGGGCCCGGCCTGCGTCATCCCGCGCGAGAGCGTGCGGCTGTATGAGCTGTGCCGCGCCGGGAACTGGGCCGAGGCGCTGCCGCTGCAACGCCAGCTCTGGCGCTTCAATGAGCTGTTCGCGCAATACGCGCTGGCCGCCTGCATCAAGGGCGCCCTGCAGATCCAGGGCTTCGCCGTGGGCGACCCGCTGCCGCCGCAATCGCCATTGAGCGAGGCCGGGCGGGCCGATGTCGCGCGGGCGCTGGCCGGCCTTGGCTGACGCCGCCGCCGACGAGGACGACGAGGAGGACGGCCCCCCCGGCCTCCCTCCCGGCACGCCCTTCTACATGACCCCCGCCGGCCATGCCGCGCTGAGCGCCGAATTGCATGCGCTCTGGCACCAGGAGCGCCCGAAGGTGGTCGAGGTCGTCTCCTGGGCGGCGGGGCTCGGGGACCGCAGCGAGAACGCCGACTACCAATACGGCAAGCGCCGCCTGCGCCAGATCGACAGCCGCGTGCGCTTCATCCGCCGCCGCCTGGAGCGCGCCGAGGTGGTGGACCCCGCCCGGCAGAAGCGCCGCGACCAGGTGTTCTTCGGCGCCACCGTCACCTACGCCCGCCCCGATGACAGCGAGGTGACGGTCACCATCACCGGCATGGAGGAGGCCGACGCAACGCGCGGCCTGGTCTCCTGGGTCTCGCCGGTGGCGCGCGCGCTGCTGGGCAGGCGGGTGGGTGACGTGGCGCGTCTGCGCACCCCCGCGGGGCCAGAGGAGATCGAGGTGGTGACGATCCGCTATCCGGACCCGCCGGCATGAGCCGCGCGCTGGTCATCACCCTGCTGGGCACGGCGCAGACCCTGGCCTGGGCCGGCAGCTACTACACGGTGGCGATCCTGGCCGCGCCCATGGCGGCGGCGCTGGGGGTGGCGACCTCGACCATCTTCATCGCCTTCTCGGGCGCGATGCTGATCACCGCCTTCCTGGGCCCGCGGGTGGGGCGGGCGATCGACCAGTTCGGCGGGCGGCGGGTGCTGGCGCTGTCCAACCTGGTGCTGGCGGCGGGGCTTGTGCTGCTGGCCGTGGCACCCGGGCCGGCGGTGATGTTCGCCGCCTGGGCCGTGCTGGGCGTGGGCATGGCGATGGGGCTGTATGACGCAGCCTTCGCCGCGCTGGCGCGCATCTATGGCCGCGACGCGCGCGGCGCCATCACCGGCATCACCCTGATCGCGGGCTTCGCCAGCACTGTGGGCTGGCCGCTGACCGCCTGGATGGAGGCGGAGTTCGGCTGGCGCGCCACCTTCCTGGGCTGGGCCGGCATCATCCTGCTGCTGGCGCTGCCCTTGAACCTGCTGCTGCCGCGCGGCGCGGCGGCCGAGGCCGCGCCCGCCAAACCCGACGCCGCCCCG
>SKWC01000453.1 GCA_007129145.1 Rubritepida sp. | reverse complement strand
CCGCCACCGTGGCGGCCTCGGCCGTGGCGGGCGCCATCGCCGACCCGCGCCCCTTCCTGCAGGAGGCCGCCCCATGAGCGCGCGCGAACTGACCTACCGCGGCACCGCCTGGGTCTATCCCGACAATGTGGCCATCGACGGCGACCTGATGCCGCTGGAATGGGCGCTGAAGCGCGAGACCGACCCGCAGGTGCTGAAGGAACACACCTTCTCCGGCCTCGACCCCGACTTCCCGAAGCGCGCCAAGCCCGGCGACGTGGTGGTGGGCGGGCGGCGCTTCGCCCAGGGCAACCCGCACATCCAGGGCATGATCGGCCTGGTGGGCTGCGGCGTGGGGCTGGTGGCCGAGAGCATCCCCATCGGCTCCTTCCGCAACGCGCTGGCGGCGGGGCTGCCGGTGCTGCCGCGCTGCCCCGGCGTGCGCGCCCTGTTCCAGAGCGGCGAGGGCATCGAGGTGGACTTCACCACCGGCGTGGTGCGCAACACCAGCACGGGGCGCGAGGCGCGCTTCACGCCGCTGCCGCCGCCGCTGCTGGAGATGATCCGCGCCGGCGGCTGGGGGCCGATGTTCCGCCGCCGCCTGGATGCGATGGCGCCCCAGGGAGTTGCGGCCGGCTGAATTCCCGGCGGGGCGGAAACCTTCTAGAACCGTCCCGCCATGTCCAATCCCACCGCCTGCCTGCTGATCATCGGCAATGAGGTGCTCTCGGGCCGCACCCGCGACGCCAACTTGCAATTCCTCGCGACCCGCCTGGGCGAGATGGGGATCCCGCTGCGCGAGGTGCGCGTCATCCCCGACGTGCCCGGGACCATCATCGCCACCGTGAACGAGGTCCGCGCCAAATTCGACCATGTGTTCACCACGGGCGGCATCGGGCCTACGCATGACGACATCACCAGCGAATGCGTGGCCGCCGCCTTCGGCGTGCCCTGGGTGGTGCATGAGGAAAGCCGCGCGCTGATGGCCGAGGATTACGCGCGCCGCGACCCGCCGGTGGAGTTCAACGCCGCGCGGCTGCGCATGGCCACCCTGCCGCTGGGCGCCACCCCCATCCGCTGCGCCATGGTCACCGCGCCGGGCTTCACCATGGGCAACGTCCATGTGATGGCCGGCGTGCCGCGCATCATGCAGTCCATGTTCGAGGCGCTTGCCCCCAGCCTGGGGCGCGGGGTGCCGGTGGTCTCGCGCGCGGTGCATGCGCTGGGCGTCTATGAAGGCAACATCGCGGAGCCGCTCGGCGCGGTGCAGGCGCGTTTCCCGGGCCTCGACATCGGCAGCTACCCCTTCTACCGCGCGCATGGCCCGCAGGGCTTCAGCGGCGGCGGTGTGGCGCTGGTGGCCAAGGGCACCGACGCGGCCGAGGTCGAGGCTGCCGCCGCGGCGATCACCCAGATGCTGCGCGACCTCGGCGCTGCCCCGATTCAGGGCGAACCACCGCCGGTGTGACGAAAACATCACGGGCGGGCGGGGTGGCATCGCTGCCCCGGCGAGGCATTGTGACGGTGGAATGTCCCGCGCCCAGCACAACCGCCTCGTCCTGATCTTCGCCCTGGCCGGCTTCGCCTCGGCCATCGCGACCCGGCTGATGGACCCGCTGGTGGCGGTGCTGGCCTTCGACTTCGCCGAGGACCCGGCGCGGGTCGCGCTGGTCGCCACCGCCTTCGCCCTGCCCTTCGCCCTGGTGCAGCCGGTGCTGGGGCCGGTGGCGGATGCGCTGGGCAAGCAGCGGGTGGTGATCTTCGCGCTCGGCTTCCAGACGCTGTTCCTCGCGGCCTCGGCGCTGGCGCCCACCCTGCTGGTGCTGCTGGTGCTGCGCGCGCTGAACGGCATGGCCAGCGGCGGCATCTTTCCGGTGACGCTGGCCATCTTCGGTGACCGCGTGCCGCTGGCCGAGCGCCAGGTGGCGATCAGCCGCTTCCTGGCCTGCGCCATCGCCGGGCAGATGGCGGGCGGCGCCATGGCGGGGCTGCTGGAGCCGTTGATCGGCTGGCGCGGCCTGTGCCTGCTGGCCGCGGCGCTGTCGGCGGTGGCCATGGTCCCGCTGATCCGGGACAAGACAAAGGAGGTCCGCGGCCGGCTCAGCCTGACCGAATCGCTCGCGCGGTACCGCATGCTGCTGACCAACCGCACCGCGCTGTGGCTGTTCTGGGCGGTCGGCATCGAAGGTTTCTTCGTCTTCGGTTCATTCCCCTTCCTGGCGAACCACCTGCTGGAGAACGGCATGGGCGCCACGCGTGAGGCCGGCTTCGCCCTGGCGGCCTTCGGCGCGGGCGGCTTCCTCTACGCGCTGCTCGCGCCCGTCCTGGTGGCGCGGCTGGGGCCGCCGCGCATGATGGTGCTGGGCGGCGCGCTGGGCGCGGCGGGGCTGTGCCTCTTCGCCCTGGCCGCCACCGCCGCGCTGTTCATCATGGGCGGGCTGTTCCTCGGCACCGGCTTCTTCATGCTGCACAACTCGCTGCAGACCCGCGTGACCGAGGTCGCACCCCAGGCGCGCGGCTCGGCCACGGCGCTGCATGCCTTCCATTTCTTCCTGGGCCAGGCGGCGGGGCCCATGGTGTTCGGCCTGGCGCGCGGCACGATCGGGCTGGAGGCGGGGCTGCTGCTGGCCGCGGCGGGGCTGGTGACGCTGGGCGTGCTGATGGGCCG
Organism: Rubritepida sp.; assembly: GCA_007129145.1. Lineage (GTDB taxonomy): Bacteria > Pseudomonadota > Alphaproteobacteria > Acetobacterales > Acetobacteraceae > Roseococcus. The sequence continues at coordinate 8,085 of SKWC01000453.1, read as the reverse complement.
GCGCACGGCGGCCGTGTAGGTTCGCGCCCATGGCGAAGCACTTCCCCTGGTGGGCCGTCCTGTTTCCGGCGCTCGGTGTCGTCGAGATCGCCGCCCGGGGAACCGTGCCGCTGGCCGTGGTCGCGGTTACGCTGGTGGGCGTCATCTTCGCGGCCGTGCGCCATGCCGAGACGGTGGCCCAGCGCCTGGGCGACCTCTTGGGCGCGCTGGTCCTGGCGCTGTCCATCACCGTCATCGAGGCGGGGCTGATCGTGTCCATGATGCTGGGCGGCGCCGAGCCGACGGTGGCGCGGGATTCCATCTTCTCGGCGCTGATGATCGCGCTGAACGGCGTGCTGGGGCTGTGCCTGCTGCTGGGCGGGCGGCGCTGGTTCGAGCAGAATTTCCGCCCCTCCGCCTCCAACGCCTTCCTGGCGGTGCTGATCCCGCTGGCGGTGCTGACGCTGGTGCTGCCCACCCACACGGTCAGCGCCGATGGGCCGGTCTATTCGGCGCCGCAGCTGCTGTTCGTGGCGATCATCGCCTTCGGCCTCTATGTCGCCTTCCTCTATGTCCAGCTGGTCCGGCACCGGCGCGAGTTCATCGCGGACCACGAGATCGGCGCTGCCCATGCGCGCCCGCACACACTGGCCGCGGCGCTGGCGGGCGTGCTGCTGGTGCTGTCCCTGGTGTGCGTGGTCATGCTCGCGGAGGCGCTGGCCCCCGCGCTGGAGGGCGCGGTGCGCGGGGCGGGGCTGCCGCTGTCGCTGGTGGGCGTTGCCATCGCCACGCTGGTGCTGATGCCGGAGGGGCTGACCGCCATCCGCGCCGCCGCCCGCAACAACCTGCAGGCGGCGCTGAACCTGACCCTGGGCTCGGTGCTGGCCTGCGTGGGGCTGACCATCCCGGCGGTGGCGGTGGTGGCGCTGGTCACCGGCCAGCCGCTGCACCTGGGGCTGGATGCGGTCATGACGGTGCTGCTGGCGACCACCTTCCTGATGCTGGCGGTGACGCTGAACACCGGGCGCACCACGGTGCTGGAGGGCATGGTGCATCTGGCCGTCTTCGCCGCCTTCGTGCTGTTCTCCTTCCTGCCCTGAACGCTTTTTCCGCGGGCAGGACGTGGCCCGGATGCCACTTTCGCGGGCGTCCGCGCGCCGCCCTGCGTTCGCGGCCGCCGCAACCGCCTTGCTTTCGCGGCCAAGCGGCACCATACCCCGGGTGCCCGTTCATCGCGTGCGGGAGAGAATCGCCGGGGCCCCGCGCCCCGGAGGTCGCCGAAGGCGCAACCGGCCCCCGGAAACGCTCAGGCACAAAGGGCCGCATGCGACAGGGCACTCTGGAAAGCCCGGACCCCGCAAAGGTTCCGGCACCGACGGAGTAAGGCGCGCGGCCCCTGGGGCCCCACGCTGAATCTCTCAGGTCTTCCGACAGAGGGGGGTCACGACTGCAACCGCCGCAACCGCGGCAGGAGGGCGCGTGACCGTACCGGAGACTCTTCTCGACACGCCATTGGCCGGGCTGCACCGGGAATTGGGCGGGCGCATGGTGCCCTTCGCGGGCTATGCCATGCCGGTGCAATACCCGGCCGGCATCATGGCCGAGCACCAGCATTGCCGCGCCGCCGCCGCCCTGTTCGACGTGAGCCACATGGGCCAGGCCGAACTGCTGGGCGAGGGCGCGGCCGCCGCGCTGGAGCGCGTCTCGCCCGCCGATGTGCAGGGCCTGAAGCCCGGCCGCCAGCGCTACGGGCTGCTGCTGAACGACGCGGGCGGCATCGTGGACGACTTCATGGTGGCCAACCTCGGCGACCGGCTTTTCCTGGTGGTGAACGCCAGCCGCAAGCACATCGACCTGCCGCTGATCGAGAGCGCGCTTCCCGCCGGGGTGCGCCTCAACCCGCTGCCCGACCGCGCGCTGCTGGCCATCCAGGGCCCGGGCGTGGCCGCCATCATCCCCTCGGCCATGCGCTTCATGGATGCCGCGCTCATGACCATCGCGGGCATCGAGGTGCTGGCCTCGCGTTCGGGCTACACCGGCGAGGACGGCTATGAGCTCTCGGTCCCGGCCGAGCGGGCCGAGGCGCTGGCCCGCGCCCTGCTGGCCATGCCGGGCGTGATGCCCGCGGGGCTGGGCGCGCGGGATTCGCTGCGGCTGGAGGCCGGGCTCTGCCTCTATGGCAACGACCTGGATGAGGCGACCAGCCCCGTCGAGGCGAACCTCACCTGGTCCATCGGCAAGCGCCGGCGCATGGCCTGGGACTTCCCCGGCGCCGATCGCGTGCGCGCCGAACTGGACAACGGCCCGGCGCGGCTGCGCGTGGGCATCCGCCCGGAGGGCCGCCAGCCGGCCCGCGCGGGGACCGAGGTGCAGCAGGGCGGCGCCGATGTGGGCGTGGTCACCTCGGGCGGCTTCGGCCCCTCGGTGAACGGGCCCGTCGCCATGGGCTATGTGGCCCGCCCCGCCGCCGCCGACGGCACCGAACTCACGCTGATGGTGCGCGGCAAGCCGCTGGCCGCGCGCACCGCCCCGCTTCCCTTCCATCCCCACCGCTACGCCCGTTGAAGGAGCGCCGCATGACCGCGTTGAAGTTCACCAAGGACCATGAATGGCTGCGCGAGGACGGCGAGGTCTTCGTGGTGGGCATCACCGACCACGCCCAGACCGCGCTGGGCGATGTGGTGTTCGTGGACCTGCCCGAGGTCGGGCGCGAGGTGACCGCGGGCGAGGCCATCGCCGTCGTCGAGAGCGTGAAGGCGGCCTCCGACGTCTATGCACCGATCACCGGCACCGTCACCGAGGTGAATGCCGCGCTGACCGACGACCCCGCCCGGGTCAATGCCGACCCGACCGGCGAGGGCTGGTTCTTCAAGATCCAGCCCTCCGCCCCCCTGCCCGCGGATCTGCTGGATTCCGAGGGCTACAACGCTTTCCTGGAGACGATCGCATGAGCACGCTCGACGAACTCGCGATCCTGGAAGACCAGGGCGAATTCATCCGCCGCCACATCGGGCCCACCGAGGCCGAGATCGCGGCGATGCTCAAGACCATCGGCTGCACCGACCTCGGGCAGATGGTGTCGCGCACCGTGCCGGGGGACATCCGGGGGATGGACCTGTCGGCCCTGCCCGCGCCGGTGAACGAGGCCGCCGCCATCGCGGAACTGCGCGCGCTGAGCGAGCGCAACCTCCGCAGGCGCAGCCTGATCGGCATGGGCTACCACGGCACCCACACGCCGCCGGTGATCCTGCGCAACGTGCTGGAGAACCCGGGCTGGTACACTGCCTACACCCCCTACCAGGCCGAGATCGCGCAGGGGCGGCTGGAGGCGCTGGTCAATTTCCAGACCATGATCGCGGACCTCACGGGCCTGCCGGTCGCCGGCGCTTCGCTGCTGGACGAAGCCACCGCCGCGGCCGAGGCGGTGACGCTGGCGCATGGCGCGCACAAGGCGAAGGGCGATGTGCTGGTCGTGGCCGATGACATGCACCCGCAGACGCTGGCGGTGGTGCGCACGCGCGCCGAGCCCGTGGGCATCCGCGTGGTCGTCGTGCCGCCCGCCGAACTCGCCGCCACCATCGCGGCGGAAAAGCCCTTCGCGGTGCTGACGCAATACCCCGGCACCACCGGCGAATTGCGCGACATCGCGCCCGAGATCGCCGCCGCCCAGGCGGCGGGGGCGATGACCATCGTCGCGGCCGACCCGCTGGCGCTCACGCTGGTGACGCCGCCGGGCGAGATGGGCGCCGACATCGTCGTCGGCTCCTCGCAGCGCTTCGGCGTGCCGCTGGGCTATGGCGGGCCGCACGCCGGCTTCATTGCGGTGAAGGATGCGCTGAAGCGCAGCCTGCCCGGCCGCCTGGTCGGCGTCAGCCTGGACGCCGCCGGCGCGCCGGCCTTGCGCCTCGCGCTGCAGACGCGCGAGCAGCACATCCGCCGCGAGAAGGCCACCTCCAACATCTGCACCGCCCAGGTGCTGCTGGCGGTGATGGCCTCGATGTACGCGGTCTGGCACGGCCCCGAGGGGCTGCGCCGCATCGCCCGGCGCGTGGCGCTGCAGGCGCGCGTGCTGGCCGGCGCGGTGCAGGAGGCGGGGCTCGCGCTGCGCCATGACGCCTTCTTCGACACCATCGTGGTCGAGACCGGCGCGCGCACCGATGCGGTGATGACCGCGGCCCTGGAAGCGGGCTTCAACCTGCGCCGGGTGGATGATGGCGCGGTGGGCATCGCGCTGGATGAGACGGTGACGCGCGGCGAACTCGCGACGCTGGCCGTGGCGCTGGGTGCCTCGGGCATCGGCGCGACCGCGGGCGGCATCCCCGAGGCGCTGGCCCGCCGTACGCCCTTCCTGACGGCGGAGGTGTTCAACACCCACCACGCCGAGCACTCCATGCTGCGCTACCTGAAGCGGCTGGAGGACAAGGATGTGGCGCTGAACCGCTCCATGATCCCGCTCGGCTCCTGCACCATGAAGCTGAACGCGACCGCGGAGATGATCCCGGTCACCTTCCCCGGCTTCGCGGACATCCACCCCTTCGCGCCCATCGACCAGGCGCAGGGCTATCTGGCGATGATCCGCCAGCTCGAATCCTGGCTTTGTGCCGTCACCGGCTTCGCCGCGGTGTCGCTGCAGCCCAATGCCGGCAGCCAGGGCGAGTATGCCGGGCTGCTGGCCATCCGCGCCTGGCACCAGTCGCGCGGGGAGGGGCAGCGCAACATCTGCCTGATCCCCAGCTCGGCGCATGGCACCAACCCGGCCAGCGCCGTGATGGCTGGCATGAAGGTGGTGGTGGTCGGCTGCGACCGCGACGGCAATGTGGACCTGGCCGATCTGCGCGCGAAGGCCGAGCAGCATGGGCGCAGCCTGGCCGCGCTGATGGTGACCTACCCCTCGACCCATGGCGTCTTCGAGACGCAGATCCGCGAGATCTGCGCCGTGATCCACGCCCATGGCGGGCAGGTCTACATGGATGGCGCCAACATGAACGCGCAGGTGGGGCTGACCTCGCCGGCCGCGATCGGCGCCGATGTGTGCCACCTGAACCTGCACAAGACCTTCTGCATCCCGCATGGCGGCGGCGGGCCCGGCGTGGGGCCCATCGGCGTGGCGGCGCATCTGGCGCCGCACCTGCCCAACCACCCGCTGGTGGCCGAGGCCGGGCCGGCCACGGGCTTCGGCCCGGTCAGCGCCGCACCCTTCGGCAGTGCGGCCATCCTGCCCATCAGCTACGCCTACATCCGGATGATGGGCGCCGAAGGCCTGACCCGCGCCACCGAGGTGGCCATCCTCAACGCCAACTACATGGCCGCCCGCCTGCGCGACCACTTCCCCATCCTCTACCGGGGCGCGCAGGGCATGGTGGCGCATGAGTGCATCCTGGACTGCCGCGGCTTCCAGCAGGGCGGCGGCGTGATGGTCGAGGACATCGCCAAGCGCCTGCAGGACTACGGCTTCCACGCGCCCACCATGTCCTGGCCGGTGGCCGGCACGCTGATGATCGAGCCGACCGAGAGCGAGACCAAGGCCGAGCTGGACCGCTTCATCGAGGCGATGATCAGCATCCGCGCCGAGATCCGCGCCGTCGAGCAGGGCCGCATGGACCGCGCCGACAACCCGCTGAAGAACGCGCCGCACACGGCGGCCGAGGTCACGGCCGAGACCTGGACGCACCCCTACCCGCGCGAGCAGGCTGCCTTCCCGCTGCCCTGGGTGCGCGCCCAGAAATACTGGCCGCCGGTGAAGCGCGTGGACAATGTCTATGGGGACCGCAACCTGGTCTGCACCTGCGCGCCGCTGGAGGAATATGCGGCGGTGCAGCAGCTCCAGGCGGCGGAGTAGCCGCGCGGGGTGCCGATGGGCGGGGCTAATACCCGCCCATCAGCACCAGCACCACGCCCGAGACCACCAGCAGGGCGCCCAGCACATCCTTGGGCTTCAGCGCCTCCTTCAGGAAGAAGCGGCCGAAGGCCAGGGTGAACAGGATCTCGACCTGGCCCACCGTGCGCACCAGCGCCACCGGGGCCAGGGCGAAACCCATGAACCAGCAGGCCGAGCCTGCCGCTGACAGCGCGCCCACCTGCGCCGAGGTGCGCCAGCTGCGGAACACGGCCATCACCTGGGCGGGTTCGCGCCACAGCAGCCAACTGCCCTGCATGATCGTCTGCAGCGTGTTGGTCACCACCAGGGTGAACAGCGCCTTCAGCAGCACATCGCCGCCCGGCAGCTCGATCACGGCGGCGCGCACGCAGATGGCGGTCAGCGCGAAGAAGAAGCCCGCGCTGATGCCCAGCAGCGCCGCGGGCTGGACGGTGGCCAGCATGATCTCGCGCGGGGTCATGCCGCGCCCGGCCAGCGAGAGATACATCACACCGAAGACGCTGACGCCGATACCCGCCCAGGCCAGCGCGGGCAGGACCTCGCCCAGCAGCACCACCGCGATGATGGAGGCCTGCACCGCCTCGGTCTTGGAATAGGCCGTGCCCACCGCGAAGCCGCGCGGCCCGAAGGAGGCGATCAGCAGGTTGGTGCCCCAGATCTGCGTGATGCCCGCGCCGGCGCAGAGCAGCAGGAACCACCAGCTGGGCGGGCCGAGGCTGCCGCCGAAGATGATCCAGTAGCTGCCCAGGATCAGCAGCCCCACCGGCACGCCGTAGAGGTAGCGCACCACAGCCGCGCCATTCAGCGAAAGCTGGCCGCGCAGCTTCTGCTGCAATGCGGTGCGCCAGGTCTGGAACAGGGCCGCGCAGACGGTGATCAGAACCCAGAGCGGCACGTGCTGTCCCTTGTTGCGCTTGCGAGAAGGCTAGCGCCGGCCCGTCCGGCTGTCAGCCCCGCGACAGCCAGGCGCACAGGCGTCCCGGCGCCTCGGCCACGGCGGATTCCTCGCCGCAATAGCTGAAGCGCAGGAAGTGCTGCCCGCGCGCGCGGTCGAAATCCATGCCTGGGGTCGCGGCGATGCCCGCGCCGTCCAGCATGCGCGCGCAGAACTCCGCGCTGTCATTGGTCAGATGGGCCACGTCGCACCACAGGTAGAAGGCGCCATCCGCCGCGGCGATCCGGTCGAAGCCGGCCCGCGGCAGGCCTTCCAGCAGGCGGGCGCGGCTGCGCGCATAGGCGGCCTTGCGGGCCTCAAGTTCCTCGGTGCAGTCCATCGCGGCCTCGGCCGCCACCTGGGCGACATGCGGCGCGCTGATGAACATGTTCTGCGCCAGGCATTCGACCGGGCGGACCAGGTCCTCGGGCAGCAGCAGCCAGCCGATCCGCCAGCCGGTCATGGACCAGTATTTGCTGAAGCTGTTCACCACCACGGCGCTGTCGCTGAAGGCGGCCGCGCTGCTCTCGGCCACCGTGCCCCAGGAAAGCCCGTGATAGATCTCGTCCGAGATCAGCCGCACGCCGTTCTCGTGGCACCAGCGCGCGATGGCGGCCAGTTCCTCGGGCGGCAGCATGGTGCCGGCGGGGTTGCAGGGGCTGGCCACCACCAGCCCGTCGGGCAGGGGGTCCAGCGCCTGCAGCATCGCGAGGCTCGGTTGGAAGCGCGTCTCGGGCCCGCATTCCAGCAGCACCGGCCGCATCCCCAGGCTGGTCAGGATGTTGGCGTAGGGCGGGTAGAAGGGGGTGGCCATGGCGATGCGGTCGCCGGGGTCGAAGGCGGCCAGGAAGGCGAGCGGGAAGGCGCCCGAGGCCCCCACCGCCACCGCGATGCGCGCCGCCGGCACATCGAGGCCGTAATGGTCCCGGTAGTGGCGGGCGATTCGCGCGCGCAGGGAAGGGATGCCGAAGGCCTCGGTGTAGCCCAGCGCGTCACCGGAGCGCAGCGCGGCAATCGCCGCCTCCACCGCGCCTTCGGGCGCGCCGAGGCCGGGCTGCCCCACCTCCATGCGCAGCACCGCGGGTGCACCGGGCGGCAGGCTGGCCGCGCGGGCATTGGCCGCGGCGATCACGTCCATCACCATGAAGGGCGGGGATTCCGCCCCCCGCCCGACCTTCAGCGCCATGGCCTCAGCGGTCCACCGCGCCCAGCGCGACGCCGGCGCCGCGCGGGTCGCTCAGCGTGGCGCAATCGGCCTCGCGGCCGGGCAGGTAGCGTGCGCAGGCGGCGATCT
>SKWC01000381.1 GCA_007129145.1 Rubritepida sp. | reverse complement strand
GGGCGAGGCGCTGCTGCGCGAGTTGGACACGCTTCAGCACGGCCTGCTGTCCGGCCGGCTGCGCGAATCGGCGCTGCGGCGGCTGGCGCAGCTCAGCGCCGGCGAGGCCGGGGCCGACCCCGCCCTGCGCGAGACGCTGGAAGCGCTGAGCCTCCGCGCCCGGGTCGAACTGGCCCGCCACGGCCGCGCGGATGTCCGCTGACGGCCGCGCCGGGAGGGCACTGTCACGCAGACGTCGCGATAAGCCCTTGCATTAACCCCTTGTTGGTGGGCGCGCCTGCCCCTATGGTCCGGCCGCCGTGGAGGGGCGGGGCCGGGTCCGCTCCGCCATCTTGGGAGGCAAGTGCACATGGTGGTGACCCTTCCGCCGGACTATCGTCCATCCGACGACGAAGAATTCATGAACGCGCTGCAGCAGGAATATTTCCGCCAGAAGTTGCTGAGATGGCGCCATGAGTTGCTGCGGGAGGCCGGCGTTACGCTCAACTCCCTCTCGGCCGGCGGGATCACTGAAGCCGACTTGACCGACCGCGCCAGCGTCGAGACCGACCGGGCGCTGGAGCTTCGCACCCGCGACCGCGCCCGCAAGTTGATCGCCAAGATCGACCAGGCGATCGAGCGCATCGCCAGCGGCAGCTACGGTTACTGCGAGGACACCGGGGAGCCCATCGGGCTGCGCCGGCTGGAAGCGCGGCCCATCGCCACCCTGTCCATCGAGGCTCAGGAGCGCCATGAACGGATGGAGAAGGTCCACCGCGACGACTGAAGGCCCGCGGGGTGTCAGTCCCGCAGGCATCTCACGGCTTCAGCCCTGCAGCCCGCGCAGGAACTTCGCCCGGGCCGAAGCGCCCGCCATCAAGAAGGCGTGGTCATTGCCGCTGAGCAGAAACCGCGCGCCGAGGCCGATGTAGTCGCGCGCCGTCACCTCGTCATAGACGCCGCCCATTCCCATAACCTTGCCGTGCTTCGCGCAGGCGGCGCCCACCGCCTGGTAGGCCGCGCGCACGTCCGGATGCGCGATCTGCCCGGCGATGCCCATGGTGGCCGTCAGGTCGCTGGTGCCGATCATCAGCGAATCCACCCCCGGCACGGCGGCGATGGCATCGGCATTCGCGACCGCCTCGGGCGTCTCGATCATGCAGACCACCAGGATGCTCTCGTTCAGCTCCTTCTGCGCCTCGGCCGGCTTCACCGCGCCCAGGCCATAGGCGAAGGGCGGCCCGCCCCAGCTGCGCTCGCCCACCGGGGGGAAGCGGTAGGCGCGGGCCACGGCGGCGGCTTCCTCGGCGGTGTCCACATGCGGGACCACCACGCCCATCGCGCCATTGTCCAGGCTGCGCGTGCCCTCGAACAGCGCGTCCTTGCAGACCCGCACGATGGGCGTCACCCCCTGGCTGAGCGCGGCCATGGAGATCTGCGCGGCATCGGCCACGCTGGTCGCGCCATGCTCCATGTCGATGAACAGCCAGTCGAAGCCGGCGGCGGCGGCGATCATCCCGGTGGCGCTGCCGCGCATGTGATGCACCCCGAAGCCGAGGGCGAGCCCGCCCTCCTGCAGGCGCTGGCGGCAGCGGTTGGCAACGAGCGACATGGGCGTTCTCCCCTGGGTTTATGGGAGCAGCGCAGCACCGGGCGGGGCATGGGTCAATCGGGTGGCAGCAGCGCGGCCACCGCCTCGATCCGGTCGGCCTCCTCGGCCGGCTTGTCGCGGCGGATGCGCGCGATGCGCGGGAAGCGCAGCGCATAGCCCGATTTGTGCCGGCTGCTGCGCTGCGCCGCGTCGAAGGCCACCTCCAGCACCAGCGCCTTCTCGACCTCGCGCACCGGGCCGAAGCGGGCGGTGGTGTGGTTGCGGATCCAGCGGTCGAGCCAGGCCAGCTCCTCATCGGTGTAGCCGGAATAGGCCTTACCGACGGGCACCAGCTCATCCCCCCGCCAGACGCCGAAGGTGTAGTCCGAGTAGAAGCTGCTGCGCCGGCCGTGGCCGCGCTGCGCATACATCAGCACGCAGTCGAGCGTCAGCGGGTCGCGCTTCCACTTCCACCAATGCGCCTTCACCCGCCCCGCCAGATAGGGGCTGGCGGCGCGCTTGAGCATGAGCCCCTCGATGGAGGCGGCGCGCGCGCCGTCGCGGATCTGCGCGAGTTCCTCCAGCCCGCCGAAGGGCACCAGCGCCGAGAGGTCCATGCGCGGGGGCCGCGCCGCTGCGAACCAGGCCTCCAGCCGGGCGCGGCGGGCGTCGAAGGGCAGCGGGCGCAGGTCCTCGGCACCGTCGAACAGCAGGTCATAGAGCCGCACCGCCACCGGGAAGTCGCGCTGCATCCGCGCGGTGACCGCCTTGCGGTTCAGCCGCTGCTGGAGGTCCGCGAAGGGCGCCACCTGCCCGTCACGCACCACCAGCAGCTCGCCATCGGCCACGGCGTGGAAATCCATGGCGGCGATGATCTCGGGGAAGCTGTGCGAGATGTCCTCGCCGGTGCGCGACCACAGCCGCCGCCCGCCGGGGCCGGCCGTGAGCTGCACGCGGATGCCGTCCCATTTCCATTCGGCGCGCCAGTCGGGCGGGTGCAGCGCGGCGAGGTCCGCATCCTCCAACGGATGCGCCAGCATCAGCGGACGGAACACCGGCGCGCCGGCCGGGTCGGGGCGCGGCCCCTGCCCTTCCAGCCAGCGGAACAGCGGCGTGTAGGGCGGAGTGGTGGCGTGCCAGGCCTCCTCGACCTCGGTCACATCCACCCCGCCCCATTCGGCCAGCGCCACCCGCGCCAGCCGCCCCGAGGCGCCCACGCGCAGCCCGCCCGTG
>SKWC01000420.1 GCA_007129145.1 Rubritepida sp. | reverse complement strand
GGTGGCCGCGCTCTCGGCCATGATGCGCGCGCGCTGGGCCAGCAGGGCGAAGCGTTGCGCGCGCAGCGCCGCCGCACTCGCCTCGGCCTGGGTGGCGTCCAGCCGCAGCAGCACCTGGCCCGCGCGCACGCGGTCGCCGTCGCGCACCAGGATGTCGCGCACCACCCCGCCTTCGAGGTGCTGGATGGTCCGGCGCATCCCCTCGACCTGGATGACGCCCGGCGCGATGATCGCCTCGGCCAGCGGGGCCAGCACCGCCCAGGCCATGAAGCCGCCGAAGCCGCCCAGCAGCACGAGCCCGCCGAAGCGCATGGGCCCGTGGGTGTTGGGCCGCGCCCCGGCGGGTGCCCCGATGGCCATGGCTCAGGCCCTCCCGCCGACGGCGCCGACGCGCGGCACGGCGGCCATCAGCCGCGCCATCACCTCCTGGCGGGGGCCGAAGGCCTCCACCATGCCGCCGCGCAGGATCAGTATCTTGTCGGCCGCCTGCAGCAGGCTGGGCCGGTGCGAGACCATCACCACCGTCATCCCCTCCTGCTTCAGCCCGGCGAGCGCGCGGATCAGCCTGCCTTCGCTCTCGGCGTCGAGATTGGCGTTCGGTTCGTCCAGCACCACGAGGCGGGGGCGGCCGAACAGCGCACGCGCCAGGCCGACCATCTGCCGCTGTCCCGCCGAGAGGTTCTGCCCCGCCTCGCCGATCCCGGTGTCGTAGCCGTTCGGCAGGCGCAGGATCATCTCATGCGCGCCGGCGAGCCGTGCAGCGGCGAAGACCGCCTCGGGCTCGGCCTCGCCCATGCGGGCGATGTTGCGGAACACCGTGCCGTCGAACAGCTCCACTGCCTGGGGCAGGTAGCCGAGATGCCGGCCGAATTCGCCGCGCGGCCAGAGGAAGACATCCGCGCCATCGAGGCGCACCGTGCCCGAGGCAGGCCTGAGGGTGCCGATGAGCAGGCGCAGCAGCGTGGTCTTGCCCGCCGCCGAGGGGCCGACCAGCGCGAGGTTCTCGCCGGGGGCGAGGCTGAACTCCACGCCGCGCAGCTGCGGCGCCGACTGGCCGGGGAAGCCGAAGGTCACGCGTTCGACCGAGAGGGCGCCGACCGGCGCGGGCGGGGCGACCGCGGCCGGGCGCAACGGCGGCAGGCGCAGGAAGTTCTGCAGCCGCTGCAGCGCTTCGCGTGCCTGCACCAGGTTGCGCCAGGCGCCCACCACCTGCTCGACCGGCGCCAGCGCGCGGCCCATGATGATGGAGGCGGCGATGGAGCCGCCGGGGCTGAGCGCGTTGCCCAGCACGAGCCAGGCGCCCACCCCCAGCACCGCAAGCTGCACCGCGAGGCGGGCGAATTTCGTCGCTGCCAGGATCAGCGCCGCGATGTCGCCGGCGCGGTCCTGCGCCGCGGTGCCCAGCGCCAGGCTCTCCAGCCAGCGGGCGCGCACCGCATCGCCCATGCCCATGCTGTCTATCACCTCGGCGTTGCGCGCCGTCGCCTCGGCCTGGCGCTGCGCCAGCATCGCGGCCACCCCCGCCTCGCGCAGGGGTTTCGCTGTCGCGGCCTCGCTCAGCAGGGTCAGCAGCACCAGCAGCACCGCGCCGCCGAGCGCCACCCAGCCCAGCAGCGGGTGGATCAGGAAGATCACCGCCAGATAGGCCGGCACCCAGGGCAGGTCGAAGACGGAAAGCGCCCCGGCCGAGCCCATGAAGCCGCGCAGCGTGGCGAGGTCGCGCAGGGCCTCGGGCCCGTATGGCAGGCCGCGCAGCGGCGCCTCCATGGCGCGGTCGAAGCCCTCGGGCGCGTTGCGCGCCTCGATCCAGGAGGCGACGCGCTGCATGACCAGCCCGCGCACGCCCTCGAGCAGCGCCATGATGCCCAGCGCCGCCAGCGCGATCAGGCTGAGATAGAGCAGCGTGTCCAGGCTGCGCGCCGCATAGACCCGGTTGAACACCAGCATCATGTACAGCGGCACGGTCAGCTGCAGGAGGTTGACCACCCCCGAGAAGGCCGCGACGACCAGGAAGTGGGTCCGGCAGGCCAGCAGCGCCCGCCCCAGGGGCGTGGCCGCCAGCGGGCTGCCGTTCAGCGAAAGCGAGCGCTCCTGCGCCATGCCGTGGTGTTCCTCACCGATGCTTCGCCGCTTCGATGGGGAGGGTCTTGGCCGAACTTACTGAACGCTCCGTGAAGCGGCCGCGCGGAACACGAGCTGCCGCGACAGGGTGAAGTTTATGAACATCCCCGCGAGCGATCCCGCCGCGACGCCCAGCACCAGATGCCGCGCGCCAAGCTCGGTCCAGGCGGTGATGGCGGCGTAGGTGCCGTAGTTCGCGGCGAATCCCACGAGGTTGAGCAGGAGGTAGAGACCCCACTGGGTCCGCAGCGCCGCGCCGCCGCGGCGGTCGCGGAAGGTCCAGGCCCGGTTCAGCGCGAAGACCGCGCTGGCCGCCACGATGTAGGACAGCACGCGCCCGCCATAGGGCCCCGCGCCCAGCGCGACGGCGGCCATGAGCGTTGCATAGTCGATCAGGAAGCCGATGGTCCCGACCACCCCGAAGCGGAGGAATTGCGCGATGAGGCCCTGCATGGCAGGGCGGCTGTGCACGAGGGGCGTGGCGCAATTGCGGCGCCGCCCCGCTGTTCCGGAGGTGAGGGCGTGATCGGATTGGTGGGGCTGGGCCGCATGGGCGGGGCGATGCTGGCGCGGCTGCGCGAAAGGGGAGAGGCGGTGCGCGCGCATGACAGCGACGCGGGCGCGCGCGCCGCGGCGGGTGCTGCGGCGGTGGCAGATGCGGCGGGCTGCGCCGCGCCGGTGG
>SKWC01000125.1 GCA_007129145.1 Rubritepida sp. | reverse complement strand
CGCGGGCCGCGGCGAGGATGCGCTCGCGCGGGGCGCTGGCTTGAGGCGAGGATTGGTCCGGACAGCTCATTGACGGCGCAAATCTAACAGTGTTAGAAATCGCCGTCCAGCCTGAGGGAAACGCCGCAATGCTCATGTCCGCCGAGGCCTACCGCGACTCCCTGCGCGCGCTGCGCCCGCGCGTCTTCGTCAATGGCAGCCAGGTGCACAGCGTGGCCGATGAGCCCCTGCTGTCGCCGGGCATCAACGCCATCGGCGTGAGCTATGACTTCGCCCTGCGCGCGGAATACGCGCCGATGATGCTGGCGGGCGGGGTGAACCGCATGCTCGCCGTCAACAACTCTACCGACGACCTGCTGGCCAAGCTGGAGGCGGTGCGGCTGATGTGCCGCGAATCCGGCTGCGCCCAGCGCTACCTGGCGCATGACGCGCTGAACGCCATCCACCAGGCGACGCACCGTGCCGACGCCAACCACGGCGGCGAGCGCCATGCCCGCTTCCTGCACTACCTGGCCGATGTGCAGGCGCGCGACCTCACGCTGGGCATCGCCATGACCGATGCGAAGGGCGACCGTTCCAAGCGGCCGGGCCAGCAGGCCAACCGCGACATGCATGTGCATGTGACCGAGCGCCGCGCCGATGGCGTGGTGATCCGCGGCACCAAGGCCATCGTCACCGGCGCGCCCTATGTGCATGAGTTCCTTGTGATGCCCTGCCGCACCATGACGGCCGAGGAGGCGGATTTCGCCATCTGCTGCGCCGTGCCGGTGGATGCGCCGGGTGTCATGATCGTGGCCCGCCCCGCCGGCCGCCCCGGCGAGAGTGCCGCCAAGTTCTCGGCCCGCTACGGCCAGTCCACCGGCGTCGTGGTGTTCGAGGATGTCTTCGTCCCCTGGGAGCGCGTCTTCATCGCCGGCGAGCATGAGGAGGGCGGCCACCTCACCACCAACTACGCCACCCACCACCGCCATTCCTGCATCGCCGCGCGCGCCGGCTTCGGCGACCTGCTGATCGGCGCCGGCGCGCTGACGGTGGAGGCGAACGGCCTCGACCCCCTGAAGCACGCGCATATCCGCGACGCCATGGTGGATCTGATCAAGATCGTCGAGGGCTTCTACGCCTGCGGCGTGGCCGCCAGCGTCTATGGCACGCGCGACCCCTCGGGTGCCGTGATGCCCGAGACGGTGTTCAGCAACATCGGCAAGCTGCTGCTGGCGACGCAGATCTACGACATGCACCGCATCGCCCATTACGTCTCGGGCGGCATGATCGTGGCGCTCCCCGGCCCCGACGAGGACCACAACCCCGAGACCGCGGCCTCGCTCTCGGCGGTGCTGGCCGGCCGCGCCGACATCCCGGCCGAGAAGCGGCTGGAGGTGTCGCGCTTCATGGAGGACCTCACGGCCTCGCACCAGGCGGGCTGGTATTCCGTGATCTCGCTGCATGGCGGCGGCAGCCCCGAGGCGATGAAGCGCGAGATCTGGCGCAACTACCCCGTCGAGGAGCGCACGGCCCTGGTCGAGCGGCTGCTCGACCGCGGCGTGCTGGACGACGGGCGGCGCGTCTCGAAGCAGCCCGGCCGCTGCTGCGACACGGGCTGCGAGACGCCCAAGCCCGCCATGCCGGAACTGCTGACCCGACCGGCGGCGGAATAGCCCCGCCCCCAGGTTGACCGGACAAATCGCCCGGCGCATGAAGAAACGCGCCGCCAAGGAGGAGAACGCCGCATGTCCGAAAGCGAAGCCACCATCATGCCGCTCGAGGGCGTGCGCGTCATCGACGTGTCGAGCTTCCTCGCCGGGCCCTTCTGCTCGACCCAGCTGGCCGAGTTCGGCGCCGAGGTCATCAAGCTGGAGCTGCCCATCGTGGGCGACCCGCTGCGCAAGTTCGGCTCGGTGACCGAATGCGGCGAGACGCTGCCCTGGCTGTCCGAGTGCCGCAACAAGAAATCCGCCACGCTGGACCTCCGCAAGCCCGATGGCGCGGCGCTGCTCAAGCGCATGGTCGCGGATGCGGACATCCTGGTGGAGAACTTCCAGCCCGGCACCATGGAGAAATGGGGCCTGGGCTGGGATGTGATGCGCGAGGTGAACCCGCGGCTGATCATGGTGCGCATCTCGGGCTTCGGGCAGACCGGCCCCTACCGCGGCCGCCCGGGCTTCGGGCGCATCGGCAACGCCTTCGGCGGCCTGTCCTTCCTGGCGGGCTATCCGGACCGCCCGCCGGTTACCCCCGGCTCGGCCACCATCCCCGACTATCTGGCGGGGCTCTATGGCGCGCTGGGTGCGATGCTGGCGATGAAGGCGCGCGAGAAGACGGGCAAGGGCCAGGTGGTGGACATCGGCCTGTATGAGCCGATCTTCCGCATCCTGGATGAGCTCGCCCCCTCCTTCCAGCTGAACGGCTATGTCCGCCAGCGCATGGGACCGGGCACGGTGAACGTGGTCCCGCACAGCCACTACCCGACCAAGGACGAGCGCTGGATCGCCATCGCCTGCACCTCGGACAAGATCTTCGCCCGCCTCGCGGAAGCCATGGGCGTGCCCGAATGGGCCGGCGAGGGGAAGTGGGGCACCATCCGCCAGCGCGAGGCCGAGCGCGCCATCGTGGACGAGTATGTGGGCAACTGGACCAGCACCATGACCCGCGACGAGGTCCTGGCCACCTGCGAGAAGTTCGAGGTGCCCTGCGGCCCGGTCTATTCCGTGGACGAGATCTTCCAGGACCCGCAGTACAAGGCGCGCGAGAACATCAAGTGGATGAAGGACGCCCGCGTGGGCGAGCTCGCCATCCCCAATGTCGTG
>SKWC01000179.1 GCA_007129145.1 Rubritepida sp. | reverse complement strand
CGCGCGCCTCAGCGCCCGCGGGCCGGCTTGATGCGGAAGCAGTTGCGCGAAGGCACCCACTCGCGCCCCGTCACCGCCTCGGGCGGCTTGCCGGCCAGGACCTGCTGCACGTCGCGGATCACCTCGGTCCGCTTGCGGTAGTACTGGTGGTTGGCGTCGGTCAGCCCCGATGTGCCGGACACCTGGGTGCAATCCACCAGCGTCACCTTCTGCGGCAGCGCCGTCATGGTGCGCGGCCCCGTGCTGCCCAGCCGATCCGGATTGGCCTTGGTCTTGTCGCTGATGGTCAGCGCCCGGTCGTTCGAGGCGAAATAGACCTGCACCGACTGCGCGAGCTCGGGCAGGCGGGCCAGCTTCTTGTCCGTCTCGAAGGCGTCCGCATCCTCGTCGGCGGCCATCAGGAAGATGGTTTCGAACAGCCTCGGCAGCGGCCGCGCGCCGAAGTCCGAGATCAGCGCCTGCAGCGCGTTGCGCAGCACATAATTGCCCATGGAATGCGCCACGAGATGGACACGCTGGTTGCACCACACGCCCTGCGGCAGCCCGTGCAGGTAGTCCATGATGCGGCGCAACGCGCGCGCGACCGCCTTGGCCGAGGAGCGCGCGTCGTCTCGGTCGGAGGCGTAGCTGATCCAGGGCACGGTCACGCCATCGGCCGGCCAGGAGAACACCGCGGTCTCCAGCGGCAGGGCCTTGGTGGAATAGGCGTTCTTCAGCTCGGCCGCGTTGGACAGGCCGCAGCCGAAGTCGCAGGCATAGCCGTGCAGCAGCAGCACCAGATCCGCCTTGTTCTGCGCGAGCCTGCCGCGCAGCCCGTCGAACACCGACTGGCTGCCAAGCTTGGTCTCCGCCGCGCCCTCGGTCACGCCGGGGATCGCCTCGGGTGCCACGCGCAGTTCGGTGATGCCGTAGGCGCCGCTGCGCCGGGCGGGGCCGGTCATGTCGGCGGCGCCGAAGCGCAGCCACAGCGGGGATTTCGGGTTCAGCGCGCGGCCGAAGCCCACCACCTCATCGCCCCGCAGTTCCTCCTCGCGGTTGGTCGCGAAATGCACGGTCGTCCTGGCCATCGCACGCCTCCTGCGCGGCGCGGCGCCGAGCCACACCCCCGGGCGCGAAGTCCAGCAGATTCCCCGCATCCGCCGCAACCGTGCCGTGCGGGCAGGGCTGCTTGCATTCGCCGCGCCCGGTCGGCCAAATGCGCGCGTGAATGCCAGGGGACGAAGTGCGATGGCGCGCAGCATCTTCATTGACGGCGAAAGCGGGACCACCGGGCTGCAGATCCGCGCCCGCCTCGCGCACCACCCCGAGATCCGGCTGCGATCCCTCGATGGCGAGGCGCGCAAGGACCCCGCGGCGAAGCGCGCTCTGATGGCGGAGGTCGAGGTCGTCGTCCTCTGCCTGCCCGACGACGCCGCGCGCGAGGTGGCCGCCATCGCGGGTGCGATGGGCGAAGCCGCGCCACGCCTGCTGGACGCCAGCACCGCGCACCGGGTGGACCCCGAATGGGCCTATGGCTTCCCCGAGATGGCGCGGGGCCATGCCGCGCAGGTCGCCGCCGCGCGGCGCGTCTCGAACCCGGGCTGCTACCCCACGGGGGCGATCGCGCTAATCCGCCCGCTGGTGGATGCGGGGCTCATGGCCCCCGACCAGGCGCTGACCATCAACGCCGTCAGCGGCTACAGCGGCGGCGGCAAGGCGATGATCGCGCAGTTCGAGGAGGGCAGGGCCGACCCCTTCTTCCTCTATGGCCTGGGCCTCGAGCACAAGCACCTGCCCGAGATCCAGCTCTATGCGGGGCTCTCGCGCCGGCCGATCTTCGTGCCCAGCGTGGGGGATTTCGCGCAGGGGATGCTGGTGAGCATCCCGCTGCACCTCGACACCTTGCCCGGGGCGCCGGAGGCGGCGGATCTGCAGGCCGCGCTTTCCGCGCATTACGCCGGCTGCGACTGGGTGCGGGTGGTGGCGGCGGATGCCAAGGCCCAGCTGGAGCCGCAGGCGCTGAACGGCACCAACATGCTGGAGCTGCGCGTCTATGGAAATGAGCGCCACCGCCAGGCGGTTCTGGTGGCGAAGCTCGACAATCTGGGCAAGGGTGCGTCGGGTGCCGCGGTCCAGAACCTCGGCCTGATGCTGGGCCTCGACATGGCGGCCGCGATGCCGCTGGCAGCGGAGTAGGAATGATGATGGGTCCCCTGTTTCCCTTCGAGGGCAAGACGCCCGTGGTGCACCCCAAGGCCTGGGTGGCGCCGACCGCCGCGGTGATCGGCGATGTGACGCTCGATGAGGATGTGAGCATCTGGTACCACTGCGTGCTGCGCGGGGATGGCAATTTCATCCGCATCGGCGCGCGCACCAACATCCAGGACGGCACCATCATCCATGTGAACACGGGCCGGCAGTCCACCGTGATCGGCGTGGATGTGACCGTGGGCCATGCCGCCATCATCCATGCCTGCACGCTGGAGGACCGGGCCTTCGTGGGCATGGGCGCGATCGTGCTGGATGATTGCGTGATCGCCGCCGATGGCGTGCTGGCGGCGGGCTCGGTGCTGCCGCCGGGCAAGAAGATCGGCGCGATGGAGCTGTGGATGGGCAACCCCGCCAAGCTGGTGCGGGTGCTGACGCCGGAGCAGCGGGCAGGTTTCAATACCACCGCGCCGAACTATGTGGATTTCGGACGGCGCCACCGCGCCTCGCTGGCACAGGGGCCGGCGACGCGCGCCGCCGAATGACGGCCGCCGCATAACACAGTCAAGGAGCCCGCCATGATCGCCGCATCCCGACGTCACCTGATGCTTCTTGGCCTG
>SKWC01000064.1 GCA_007129145.1 Rubritepida sp. | reverse complement strand
CCACATCGCCGGCATCCCCGAGGTGCAGGCCCGCTTCGGCGCGAAGGTGGCCGGCGCGGCGGCGGATGCGCACCGCCTGCCGAAGCTGGACGTGGCGCTGAAGCCGGGCGAGACCTTCATGTTGGGCGAGAGCACGGCGCACATCCTCGACAGCCCCGGGCACACCCGCGGCGCCATCGCCTGGCATTTCCCGGACGGCCCCGCCGTGCTCTCGGGCGACACGCTCTTCGCCGCAGGCTGCGGGCGGCTGTTCGAAGGCACGCCGGAGGACATGCACGCCTCGCTGCAGGCGCTGGGCGCGCTGCCAGATCAGACGCTGGTCTGCTGCGGCCATGAATACACGATGTCGAACATCCGCTTCGCCCTGCATGTCGAGCCCGGCAACGCGGCGCTGCACGACTTCGCCGCCCGGGCCGAGGCGCTGCGCGCCGAGGGCCGACCGACCGTGCCCACGACCATCGGGCTGGAGCACGCCATCAACCCCTTCCTGCGGGCGAAGGATGCGGCGGAGCTTGCGGCAAGGCGCGCCGCGAAGGATGGTTTCCGCTGAGGCCCGCCCGGCACGGCCAAAAGGAAGGAACGCCCGAATGAAATTGCACTATTCCCCGACCAGCCCCTATGCGCGCAAGGCGCTGGCGGTGGCCAAGCACCACGGCCTGGCCATCGAGCTGGTGGCCAGCAACCCCTCGCAGAATCCGGCCCACCTGCTGGCGGTGAACCCGCTGTGCAAGATCCCCTCGCTGGAGACCGATGATGGCGTGGCGCTGAACGACAGCCCGATCATCTGCGAATACCTGGACCATCTGGGCCAGGGGCCGAAGCTGTTCCCCGCCCCCGGCCCGGCGCGTTGGCGGGCGCTGGCGCTGGCCGCCCTGACCGACGGCATCCTGGACGCCGCCGTGCCGCGCCGCGGCCAGCAGGCCTTCCCGATGGACGAGGGCCGCAGCGCCATGGTCGGGCGCTTCCAATCCGCCATGTCGCGCACCGTGGATGCGCTGGAGGGGGTGGACCTCTCGGGCCCGCTCGACATCGGCAAGCTGGGCGTCGTGGTGGCGCTGGGCTACCTGGATTTCCGCTACGCGCAGGAGCCCTGGCGGCCGGGCCATCCGAAGCTGGAAGCCTTCTACGCGGAGCAGATGAAGAACCCGATCTTCAGCGAAACCGCGCCGCCCCCGGCGTGAAGGCGGCTTGCATGAACCTGACCGACCCCACGCTCGACCACCGCGCCATCGTCGCCGCCCTCGGGATGCAACCGCACCCCGAGGGCGGGCATTTCTGCGAGATCTGGCGCGATGCCCCGGCAGATGGCGGGCGCGGGGCCGGCACGGCCATCTACTACCTGCTCGGCCCCGGCGAGTTCAGCCACTGGCACCGGGTGATGGACGCCGACGAGGGCTGGCACTGGTATGGCGGCGCGCCGCTGGTGCTCAGCCTCTCGGCCAATGGGCATGACGCCGAGGCGCTGCACCTCGGCCCCGACCTCGCGGCGGGGCAGCGCCCCTTCCGGATGGTGCCGCGCGGGGTGTGGCAGAGCGCCACCTCGCTCGGCGCATGGACGCTGGCGGGGTGCACCGTCTGCCCCGCCTTCGACTTCGCCGGCTTCGAGATGGCCCCGCCCGACTGGCGCCCCACCCCGCGCAGGCCCGGCGGATGAGCACCAGCCTCGCCTGGGACGAGCGCTACGAGGGCGGCGATTTCCAGTTCGGCGAGGCGCCGAACGCGTATCTGCGCGCCCAGTCCTGGCGGCTGCGGCCGGGCATGGCGGCGCTGGCGCTGGGCGATGGCGAGGGGCGCAACGGCGTCTTCCTGGCCGAGCGCGGGTTGTCCGTCACCAGCCTGGACTGGTCGGGCGTGGGGCTGGGCAAGGCGCGGGCGCTGGCCGCACGGCGCGGCGTGGCGCTGGAGGCGGTGCAGGCCGATGCCGCCGCCTGGGCCTACCCGCAGGCGGGGTTCGACGTCATCGCCTGGGTCTTCCTGCACCTGCCGCCCGCCGACCGCCACGCCGCCGCCCAGGGCTGCATCCGCGCGCTGAAGCCCGGCGGGCTGCTGGTGCTGGAATGCTTCTCGCCGGCGCAGGAGGGGCGGCGCAGCGGCGGACCCAAGCTGCCCGAACTGCTCTGGACGCGGGCCATCGTGGAGGCGGAGTTCGCCGCCCTCGATGTGCTGGAACTGACCGAGGGGGCGGCCCTGCTGGACGAGGGCCCGCGCCACCAGGGGCTGGCCGAGGTGGTGCGCGGGGTGCTGCGCAAGCCGGCCGGGGGCTAATCCGCGCCGGCCAGCCATGCCTGCCCGCGCGCCTCGGCCGGCAGGGGCGTGCGCGGGTCGGCCATGAAGGCCAGAACGTCGCGCGCCACGTCATCGCGCACATCATCGCGCAGCAGCAGGTGCCAGCCCTCGGGGTAGAAGATGACGCGCGGCGCCTCGGCCGCGCGCAGGGCGGCGCGCGAGGCCGAGGTGGGCACCACCTGGTCGTTGCCGCCCACCATCACCAGCGTGGGCAACCCGCCGCAGCAGCCAGGCAGGGCGCCCACCGCCGCATCCATGGTGCCGACGATGCCCGCCAGCATGTCCAGGCGGATCTCGCGCAGGGTCAGCGGGTCGCGGGCGAAGCGGCGCAGTGCCGCCTCATTGTCGCTGGCCGCGATGCCCCCGGCCACGGCCGGCGAGGCGAGCGGCCCCAGCAGCGCCGCCCCCACCGCCAGCGGTGGTCGGAAGAACCAGGGGAAATGGTCGCCGCCCCAGATGGCCGGGGCCGAAAGGATCAGCCCCGAGGCCTGCGGAAAGCCCCCATCCGCCGCCGCGAGCATG
>SKWC01000100.1 GCA_007129145.1 Rubritepida sp. | reverse complement strand
GCGTTGTCCCAGTCGATGATGACGGGCCGGTCGGCGGTCATGACCACCTGATCGGCGCTGAAATCGCCGTGGACCAGCGTCGCGGGGGCATCCCGCCCGGCCAGCCGGGCAGCAATTGCGGCACCGACATCGCGCGCCTGACCCGCGAGCGCGCCATCGAGCGCGCCGAGATCCTGGGCCACGACGCCGAGTGTGGCCGCATCATCGGCAGGCCCCACCACGGCGGCGGGGCGAAAGGGGTCGGCATGGAGCCGCGCCAGCGCGGCGCCCGCCTCGGCCACGGCGGCGCGGTCGGGCGCATGACCCAGCGCTTCGGGGCAGATGGCGCCGCCCCGGACCCAGCCGGTCACCAGCGCCCGGAAGCCGGTGTTCGCACCCAGAAGCGGCGCACCGCCATGCGCTGCAGCCCCTGTTGCGCCGATCAGGGCGGCGTTGAAGTCCCCTGCGCCCATGACCTTAAGCGCCGCGTGGGGCGCGCCCTTCCAGTCGATCCGGGCGACCAGCCGCCGGCCGGGCTTGTAGCGCAGAAGCGCGATGTCACCCTTGCGGAAGTCCTCCTTGCGGCTGGTGATCCGACGCAGGTACTTGCGCCGCCGGTCCGGGTCGAGGAAGCGCCGCAGCGCGCGCAGGTCCCGGTCCAGCCGTGCCGGAACCACGGCGATCCACGCGGCGTCCAGAAACATCACGTCGTGCGCCCATTCGGGGCGGCGGCGGACCTCGTCATACCGCGCGCGGCTGTAGGCATGGGCGGCAAGGGCGCCGGCCTCCGGGTGCAGAAAGGCGGCGGTGCAGCTGACGCCCGGCTTGTAACGCAGATAGGCCGGGGCCAGCGCAGACGTCCCGATCGCTGCCGCCATCGCGGCTGCGTCGAGGATTACCTCCAGTCCCGGCAGGGCGGGATCGCGTGTGCACAGCGCACGGTCAGCCGGCGACAGCATGCACAGACCCTCCGTCGCCGTCGCGGCCCTGCTGGAGCGCCCAGAGCCGCGCGTACTTGCCCCCCCGTGCCAGCAGGGTGGCATGGTCACCGTCCTCGGCCACGCGCCCGCCGTCGAGGACGATGATACGGTCTGCCCGCGCGGCCTGCGCCAGATCGTGCGTGATCAGCAGGCTGGTCCGGCCCCTGGCCAGCCGCCAGATGGCGTCGGTCACGATCGCCTCGTTGTCGCCATCCAGGCACGTCGTCGGCTCGTCGAAGATCAGGATCGGCGCGCGACGCAGCGCGGCCCGCGCGATGGCGATGCGCTGGCGCTGGCCGGCCGACAGCGTCGCGCCGCGTTCGGCGACCTGCGTGTCATAGCCGTCCGGCAGGGCCGCGATGAAGTCGTGGGCGTTGGCCAGCCGGGCGGCGGCCTCGATCTCCTCGGGGGTGACCGCGCGCCCGGCGGCCAGCGAGATGTTCTCGGCCAGCGTGCCGCGGAACAGGATGGTTTCCTGCGGCACAAGGCCGATCTGGCCGCGCAGGCTGCCGAGGGTGAACCGCTGGATGTCCTGCCCGTCGATCTCGATGCGGCCCAGCGCGGGGTCTTGCAGCCGCAGCAGCAGCCCCGCCAGCGTCGATTTCCCCGCCCCTGACGGCCCCGTCAGCGCGACGCTCTGGCCGGGTGCGAAGTCGATCGACAGATCCTCCAGCGCGGGCTGTCCGTCGCGATAGCCGAAGCTGACTCGGTCGAACGTCACCGCGCCGCGAAACGGCGGGGCAGGGGTCGCGCCCTCGGCGTCGCGGATCTCGGGCACCTCGTCGAGGAGCTGCACCACACGCTCGCCCGCGGCACTCGCCTTGGCCAGCCGGGCGGTGTATTTTGCATAGCTGCGGATGGGGCGGAATGTGGCCTTCAGGTACGTGATGAACACCAGCAGATCGCCCGGCGTCAGGCGCCCGCGCAGCACCTGAAGCGTGCCGAAATAGAGCACCAGCGCGATGGCCACCGCCACCAGCAGATCGACCGAGCGTTCCAGCCCGGCCGCGAGGCGCTTGGCCTTCACCCCGTCCTTGAGGCTTTTTCGGTTGGCGCCGGTGAAGCTTTGCGCGGCGCGGTCCTCGATCGCGAGGGCCTGCACCGTGCGCATGCTGGCCATCGACTCGGCGGCCGTGGCGGCCATGTCGCCCTCGATCCGGCGCTGCTTGCGGCTGATGGTCTGGATCTTCTTGCCGATGCGGATGGAGCTGAGCCACAAAAGCGGCAGCGGCAGCAGCGCGATCAGCGCCAGTTGCCAGTCCAGCACCAGCATCACCACGACCATCCCCACCAGCACGAGGATATTGGCCGCCAGCGGCAGCGCCGCCGTGACGGCCGTTTCCTTCAGCATCCCCACATCGCCGATCAGCCGCATGGTCAGATCGCCGGTCCTGGCGCGGGTGTGAAAGCCCAGCGACAGGCCCTGCAGGTGGCGAAACAGATGCGTGCGCACCTCGGTCAGCACGCGGCTGCCGACGAGGGCATAGCCGATGGTCGCGAGATACTGGAACAGCGCCCGCAGGCCGATGATCGCCACCACCCCCAGCGAACACAGCGCCAGCAGTACCATGGGATCGAGCGCATCGACCGCCGCGATCCCTGAGCCTCCGGTCCCGGCGAGGTTCGCGGGCACCACCCGGTCGATGACGAACTTCAGCGGCCACGGCTCCAGCAGGCGCATCAGGGTCGCGCCGATCAGCGCGGCGGTCGCGCCGGCCAGCAGGGGTCGGTGCGGGCGCAGATAGGGCGCGAACCGCAACAGCACCCGCTTGAGGCCCGGCATCGCCTGGGCGAGGGTTTCGGGGCGCGAGCCGGCCATCAGGCGGCCTCCTGGACCTTGCCTGTGGCGCGCG
>SKWC01000176.1 GCA_007129145.1 Rubritepida sp. | reverse complement strand
TCGCCCTTGATGCCAAAGTCCGCGATTACGTCGCGGTGCTCGACCTCGACCTCGTGCTCGATGAATCCGAGGGTTACGCCTTCCTCCGCTCGCGGGACGACGACGATTCCACTCCCGAAAAATCCACCGGCCCGCGCCTTTACCCGCGCCGCCAGCTCTCCTTCCAGATCAGCCTCCTGCTCGCCCTGCTGCGCAAAAAACTCGTCGAGTTCGACACTGCGGGCGGCGACGCCCGCCTCATCCTTTCCCGCGATGAAATCATCGAAATGGTCCGCGTTTTCCTCCCGCCCAACAGCAACGACGCGCGCCTGACAGACCAGATCGAGACCCAGCTCAACAAGATCGCCGAACTCGGATTCATCCGCAGGCTCAAAAGCAAATCCACCGCCACCCAGCCCGCCACCTACGAAGTCCGCCGCATCCTCAAAGCCTTCGTCGATGCCCAGTGGCTTGCCGACTTCGACGCCCGCCTCGACGCCTACCGCCGCCACCTCGAAACTTCCACCGGAGAAACTTGAAAAAGCACCCGTAATGCGCTCCGCGGCTCATGAAAACAACCATCGAAATCCCCGATTCGACGGCTTCGTAGGGATGGCGGAAGTGTCCGTGCAAGTCACATCCACACCTTGCCATGCGGGTCGTTGCCGTGTAGCTTCACATTATGTCTGCAACGCGGAAATCCGAAACCCCTTTTGAGAAAGATCCCTTGGCGCAGGCGATCCTGCGCGAAGGGTTGGCAATTCAAGAACGCTTTTCAGCGGCACCCGTTTATGCCAAGACAGGCAAGGGATATTTGAAAAGCACGGGTGTCGAAGAAATTGCCCGCATCAAGAAGGAATCCAAATCAAGGAATCCATGAATATCCGGCCATGGTTGGCACAAGTACCATGGGAAATGGTCGTTTGGCAGAACGAGCAACTGTGTCAATCCAAACACGCCCATCACGGCCCGACATCGGATGGGTATGAGGCATGCCAAACTCTGTGGGAAAATGTAAGAAAAGAACCGATGACTTTGGACGGAATGGTGGATTTGTGCCGCAAGTGCCATCAACTTGCTCCCTTCACCAACTACAATGGCAACACATTCTCCGCCATTGCACGGGCATTGCTTGAAGTGCTGGAACTCCCCAAAGACAGCGCTTCTCTCGCCCGCAGCCTCGCTGGCCACATCGTAGCCGGCGTCGCCAGCGACGAAGAAATCACCGCCTTCCGCAAGTTCTGTGGCAGTCTCGACTGAAGCCCACGCATCATCCACACGATGGACACCCCCGACCCACCCCTGCTCGAATTCGCGGCCGACGATGCCCTCACCGGCTTCCGCCTGCAACGGCTCGAAGTTTACAACTGGGGCACGTTCGACAAACGCGTCTGGAGCCTCCAGCCCGATGGCCGCAACTGCCTGCTAACAGGCGACATCGGTTCGGGGAAATCCACCCTCGTCGATGCCATCACCACCCTGCTCGTCCCCGCCAACCGCATCGCCTAGAACAAAGCCGCCGGAGCCGAATTCAAGGAGCGGAACCTGCGCTCATACGTCCTCGGCTACCACCGCACCGAGCGCTCCGAAAGCGGCGTCGGCGCAGCCAAACCCATCGGCCTTCGCGATGCCAACTCCTTCTCCGTCATCCTCGCCGTCTTCCACAACAGCGGCTACGACCAGACCATTTCGCTCGCCTGCGTGCTCTGGATGAAAGACCCCGCCGGGCAGCCCGCGCGCTTCTACGTCGGCGCGGAAAAGCCACTCACCATCACCGAAGACTTTTCCAACTTCGATACCGACATCAACAAACTCCGCCGCCGCCTGCGACAAAACGAAGCCCGGACCTTCGACACATTCTCCGAATACAGCTCATGGTTCCGCCGCCGCTTCGGCATCGAGAACGAGCAGGCGCTCGACCTATTCCACCAGACGGTCTCGATGAAATCCGTCGGCAATCTCACCGACTTCGTGCGCGGCCACATGCTCGAACCCTTCGATGTCGAATCCCACATCACCGCCCTGATCGCCCATTTCGACGACCTCGACCGCGCCCACGCCGCCGTGCTCCGCGCCAAACGCCAAGTCGCCTTGTTGGAACCCATCATCGCCGATTGCGACAAACACGACGAACTCCGCGCCGAAGTCGATGACCTCCGCGCCGCCCGCGAATTCCTCGAAGCCCATTTCGCCACCCTCAAGCTCGACCTGTTGGAAAAACGCGCCGCCACCCTCGACTCCGATCGCGAACGCCAGACCGCCCGCCTTCAGGGCATCGCCGAAACCCTCGCCACCCTCCGCCGCGACGAAGCCGACCTCAACCGACAGCTCGCCGAAAACGGCGGCGACCGCATCGCCACCCTCACCGCCAAAATCGCCGAACACGCCACCGAACGCGACCGCCGGAAAACCAAGTCCGACCGCTACGCCGACCTCGTATCCAAGCTCGACGAACCCGCCGCCCGCGATGCCACCGCCTTCAACGCCCAGCACGACCGCATCGCCGCCCTCACCTCCACCCTCAAGACCGATGAGGCCGACCTCGAAAACCGCATCACCGACGACACCGTCGCCATGCGGAAACTCCAGGACGAACTCACCACCCTCAGCGCCGAAATCGACAGCCTCAAGGCGCGCCGCAGCAACATCCCGTCCGCACAAATCGCCATCCGCGAAGCCCTCTGCCAGGCCCTCCACCTCACCCCGGAAGACATGCCATTCGCCGGCGAACTCCTCCAGATCCGCCCCGGGGAATCCGCATGGGAAGGAGCCGCCGAGCGCCTGCTACACAACTTCGGACTCTCCCTGTTAGTGCCCGACGCGCACTACCCGCAAGTTG
>SKWC01000335.1 GCA_007129145.1 Rubritepida sp. | reverse complement strand
AGGCGCGGCAGCGCGCCGTTCTGCACCGCGCGCACATACTCGACGGCCATGGCGCCGGCGGCGACCTCGGCCGGGGTGAACTGGCCGAAGCCGTCCAGCGCTGCGACGCCCAATGCCTCGCACAGCCGCGCCGTGGCGTCGCGCGGGGCCAGGGCGGGGGTCGCGCCCTCGATGCGCATCTCCTCCGGGGCCAGGATCTCGGCGGGGGCGAGGCGCGCGATCAGGGCGGCGGGGTCCTCGCCGGACGCGGTGTGGAACAGGCCGGTGCTGACATCGAGCCAGGCCGCGCCGCCCTGCACCAGCGCCAGCAGCCAGGCAGGGCGGGCGGCTTCCAGCAGCGCTTCCTCGGTGGCGGTGCCCGGCGTGACGATGCGCACCACCTCGCGGCGCAGCGTCGCGGATTTGCGCGCCTTGGCCTGATCGGGCGTCTCCATCTGCTCGCAGAGCGCAACCCGGAAGCCGCGCCGGATCAGCCGCGCCAGATAGGCCTCGTGGCTGTGGTGCGGCACGCCGCACATGGGGATGGGCCGGCCCTGGTGCTCGCCGCGATGGGTCAGCGCGAGGCCGAGCGCCTCGGCCGCGGCCTCGGCGTCCTCGAAAAAGAGTTCGAAGAAATCGCCCATGCGGAAGAAGACCAGCGCGCTGCCGGCCTGCTCCTTGGCGGCGAACCATTGGGCCATGGCGGGGGTGGCCCCCGCCGCTGTCACGCGCTGCTCCACGCCTCATGGTCTAGCGGGGGGCGGGGCGGGGACGGAAGGGGGTGTGCTTCGCAGCGGCGCGGCCGCCGCGTAGTGTGCGCCCCATAGAAGCTGACCAAGTTGGGAGAATCGCCGTCATGAGCGATGCGCGCGAGACCGAAGTCATCGACACGCGAACCGCGCGCGTCACCGGCGAGGAGGCCCTGGCCATGCACGCCGCCGGCCGGCCGGGCAAGCTGGAGACGCGGCTGACCAAGCCGCTGATCACCGCGCGCGACCTGTCGCTGGCCTACAGCCCCGGCGTGGCCGAGCCCTGCCTGCACATCCACCGCAACAAGGCGCTGGCCTATGACTATACCTCGAAGGGGAACTTCGTGGCGGTGGTCTCCAACGGCACGGCGGTGCTGGGGCTGGGCAACCTGGGCGCGCTGGCCTCCAAGCCGGTGATGGAGGGCAAGGTCGCGCTGTTCAAGCGCTTCGCCGATGTGGACGGCATGGACCTCTGCCTCGACACCGAGGATGTGGACGAGTTCGTGAACTGCGTGCGCTTCCTCGGGCCGTCCTTCGGCGGCATCAACCTGGAAGACATCAAGGCGCCCGAGTGCTTCGTCATCGAGCAGCGCCTGCGCGAGATCATGGACATCCCGGTCTTCCATGACGACCAGCACGGCACCGCCATCGTCGCCGTGGCGGGGCTTATCAACGCCGCCCATCTGACGGGCCGCGACCTCGCCACCACGCGGCTGGTCATCAACGGCGCGGGGGCGGCCTCCATCGCCTG
Organism: Rubritepida sp.; assembly: GCA_007129145.1. GTDB lineage: Bacteria > Pseudomonadota > Alphaproteobacteria > Acetobacterales > Acetobacteraceae > Roseococcus. Next base: position 1,344 of record SKWC01000335.1, on the reverse strand, counting down.
CGCCGAATTGCTGCGCGCGATGGGCATGCGGCCCGAGAACATCACCATGTGCGACACCAAGGGGGTGATCTTCCGCGGCCGCACCGAGGGCATGAACCAGTGGAAATCGGCCCATGCGGTCGAGACCACGGCGCGTACCCTGGCCGACGCGCTGGACGGGGCGGATGTGTTCTTCGGCCTGTCCGTGAAGGGCGCGCTGACGCAGGAGATGATCCGCCGCATGGCGCAGAAGCCCATCATCTTCGCCATGGCCAACCCCGACCCCGAGATCACGCCCGAGGAAGCCCGCGCCGCCCGGCCCGACTGCATCATCGCCACCGGCCGCTCGGACTATCCCAACCAGGTCAATAACGTCCTGGGCTTTCCCTTCATCTTCCGCGGCGCGCTGGATGTGCGCGCCAGCACCATCAACGACACGATGAAGGTCGCCGCCGCCCAGGCGCTGGCGGAGCTGGCGCGCGAGCCGGTGCCCGAGGAGGTGGCGCGCTCGGGCGCGGGCAAGCGGCTGGTCTTCGGCCCCGAATACATCATCCCCAACGCCTTCGACCCGCGCCTGATCAGCCGCGTGCCGGTGGCCGTGGCGGAGGCGGCGGTGCGCTCGGGGGTCGCGCGCAAGCCGCTGGTGGACCCCGCCCGCTATGCCCGCGAACTGACCAACCGCCTGGACGCCGCGGCGAATGCGCTGGAGGCCATCCACGACCAGGTCCGCCAGAGCCCGCGCCGCGTGGTCTTCGCCGAGGGCGAGGAGGAGAGCGTGATCCGCGCCGCCATCGCCTTCCGCAACGCGGGCTATGGCACGCCCGTGCTGGTGGGCCGCGAGGAGCGCATCCACGCCACCGTGGCCGGCATCGGCGTGCGGCTGCCCGATGGCATCGAGATCCAGAACGCGCGGGTCTCGGCCTCCAACACCCGCTACGCGGATTGGCTCTATGCGCGGCGGCAGCGCGATGGCTTCCTGTACCGCGACATCCTTCGCCTGGTGAACAACGACCGCAACGTCTTCGCCGCCTGCATGGTGGCGATGGGCGATGCCGATGCGCTGATGACCGGCGTCACGCGCAGCTATTCCGTGGCGCTGGAGGGCGTGCGGATGGCGCTCGATGCCGATGGCGTGCTGTTCGGGCTGACGCTGATGATCGCGCGGCGCTCGGGCACGGTGCTGGTGGCCGACACCGCCATCCATGAGCGCCCCGACGCCCCGACGCTGGCCGAGATCGCGCGGCGCAGCGCCGCTGCGGCGCGCCGCCTCGGCCTCGTCCCGCGCGTGGCGTTCCTCTCCTTCTCGACCTTCGGGGACCCCAAGGGCAGCATCCCGGGCAGCATCCGCGAGGCGGTGAAGCTGCT
>SKWC01000338.1 GCA_007129145.1 Rubritepida sp. | reverse complement strand
GCCCGCGCTGAAGGGTTCGCCCGCGCCCACGCTCCCGGGCAGCCGGAAGCTGACCCGATGCGCCGTGGGCGAGCCGCCCAGCAGGCGGGCGATGTCGGTCCAGCCCAGCTCGTCGGTCAGGCCGAACAGCGCCCCGAACAGCTCGAGCCGCGCGCGCATCTCATCCGAGGCCTCGCGCAGCACCTCCCGCGCGGCGGGGTCCGCCGCCTCGGGCAGCAGCGCCGCCAGGCTGCTCATGGGCGAGCCGAGATCATGGCAGATCCGCGCCGACACCAGCTCGGCCAGCCGGTGCGCCGCGCCCTCCGGGTCGCCCATCGTCACGCCCCCTGTCTGTTCTTCCGCCACGGACAACTCCCGGAAAACCCTCGATTCCTGCCCCGGCCGATAGGGCAGCGCCAACGCCCTGCCCGGGGCTGGCCGCCTCCCTTCGTCTAGGGCAAGGTTCTTGCCGTATCCTTTCGACGCCAAGATGGCGCCCAAAAGGCAGATATCCCGAGGCGGACAGGCTGAAGGCGAATGAAGCGCATGGCCGGCATGGCATGACCGACATCGAACCCGGGATGCGGGTGCGCCATCCCGACCGGCCCGACTGGGGGGTAGGACAGGTGCAATCGGTGATCGGCCCCCGCGTGACCGTGAATTTCGAGAATGCCGGCAAGCTTCTGCTCAACCTGGACGTGGTCCGGCTGGACATCCTGGACGCATGATCGAGGCGCTGCTCGCCGCACTCGGCGCCTGGGAGACATGGGCGGCCGCGGCCGCCACCGCGGTCGCGGGGCTGATGCGCGGCTATGCCGGCTTCGGCACCGCCATGATCCTCGCACCCGTCTATTCGGTGCTGTGGGGCCCGCAGGCCGGCGTGCCGGTCATGCTGCTGATGGAGCTGATCGTCTCGCTGCAGCTGCTGAAGCTCGGCCTGAAGGACGCCGACCGGCGCGTCATCCTGCCGCTCGGCGGCGCGGCGGCGGTGGGCACGCCGCTCGGCGCCTATGTGCTGCTGGCCGCCGATCCCGACATCCTGCAGCGCGTCATCGGCGCGCTGGTGCTGGTGTTCGGCTTCCTGCTGCTGTCGGGCTGGCGCTACACCGGCATGCGGCCGCTGCCGCTCAACCTCGCGGTCGGCACCGTCTCGGGGCTGATGAAGGGTGCGACCGGCATGAGCGGCCCGCCGGTCATCCTCTACCTCCTGGCCGGCCCCGAGGACGCCCGCCGCCACCGCGCCAACCTCATCCTGTTCTTCGCGCTGATCGCGGTGATCTCGGTGGTGGTGCCGGTGCTGGCGGGCCTCGTGACCTGGCCGGTTCTCCTCAATTTCCTGCTGATGCTGCCAATCCTGATGGGCTTCGTGCGCATCGGCGCCTCGCTGTTCGGCGTCATCCCCATGCGCTTCTACAAGCCCTTCGCGCTGGGGGTGCTGCTCACCTCGGGCAGCATCGCCCTGTTCGGCTGACCCCCTCCGGTCGCGTAGGGGTTGCGCCGGACGGGGGGGCGGTTCCAGATAAGGAAGTCGAAACTTTCCGCGACACCCGGGACCAGCATGATCGACCCCTTCGGACGCTCCATCAGCTATCTCCGCGTCTCGGTCACCGACCGCTGCGACCTTCGCTGCGTCTACTGCATGGCGGAGGACATGACCTTCCTCCCCAAATCCGAGGTGCTGACGCTCGAGGAGCTGGAACGCCTCTGCGCCAGCTTCATCGGCATGGGCGTGCGCAAGATCCGCCTCACCGGCGGCGAGCCGCTGGTGCGGCGCAATGTCATGAGCCTGGTCGAGGGCCTGGGCGCGCGCATCGGCGCGGGCGGGCTGGATGAGCTGACGCTCACCACCAACGGCACCCAGCTGGCCAGGCACGCGGAAGGGCTGGTCCGCGCCGGGGTGCGGCGCATCAACGTCTCGCTCGACACGCTCGATCCCGCGCTGTTCACCTCCGTCACCCGCTGGGGCGACCTCGCCAAGGTCCAGGATGGCATCCACGCCGCCAAGGCCGCGGGGCTACACATCAAGATCAACGCCGTGGCACTCAAGGGCGTGAACGAACATGAATTCGACCGCATGCTCGCCTGGTGCGGCGAGCACGGCTTCGACCTCTGCCTGATCGAGACCATGCCCATGGGCGAGATCACCGAGGACCGCACCGACCAGTACCTGCCGCTCAGCCTCGTGCGCTCACGCCTGCGGCAGAACTGGACCCTGACCGAGAGCGCCTACAGCACCGGCGGCCCCGCGCGCTATTTCGACGTGGCCGAGACCGGCACGCGGCTCGGCTTCATCACGCCGATGACGCATAATTTCTGCGAGAGCTGCAACCGCGTGCGGCTGACCTGCACGGGCGTCCTCTACATGTGCCTTGGCCAGGATGATGCGGCCGATCTGCGCGCCCCCCTGCGCGACCCCGCGGTGGACGAGGCGGGGCTCCAGGACGCCATCCGGGCCGCCATCGCCCGCAAGCCCAAGGGCCATGACTTCGTGATCGACCGTCGCCGCAAGACGCCCGCCGTGGCGCGGCACATGAGCGTGACGGGCGGCTGATGTTCCAGCAATGGGCCGCCGCGCTGACCATTCCGGGCCTGCCCGAGTGGACCGGCATCGCAGCCCTGGTCGTGCTGCTGTTCTTCGGCCTGTGCCTGCTGGTCATGCCCTTCAGCGTCTTCGGGGTGAAGGGGCGGCTCGACGCCATCGAGGGCCAGCTGGACGAACTCCGCGCCGAGGTCCGCGCCCTGGCCGCGCGCCTTCACGACGGCCCCATCCGCCCCCCTCCGCCCGACGAGGCACCGCCCCCGCCCATCCCACAAGCGCCGCCCGCCGCCCGCGCCGAGCCGAAGAT
>SKWC01000455.1 GCA_007129145.1 Rubritepida sp. | reverse complement strand
CTCCAGCATGAGCTGCGCCTGCATTCGGTCGGCCGGGGCGCGCGCCTCGCCCTGGGCGTCGAGCCGCAGGCGGGTGTCGGCATGTGCCGGGGCGACCGCGACGGCGGGCACCAGCAGCAGGGCCAGCAAAAGGCTTCGCTTGAACATCATACCCCCTCGATCCGGATCATGGCCGGCGGCTCCATCACCGCGGGCAGCGCGGCGATGCGCGCCAGCGCCTCGCGCATGGCGGATTCCTCGCATTCATGGGTGACCAGCACCACCGGCACCGCCTCATCCGGGGCGCGGCCGCGCTGCAGCATGGATTCGAGGCTGATCTGCGCATCACGCAGCACCCCCGTCACATCGGCGATGACGCCCGGGCGGTCCACCACCATCAGCCGGAGGTAGTAGGCGCCGCGATGCGCCGCCATGGGCACCGCGGGCGAGGCATCCAGCGTCTCGCTCGCAGCCCCCCACAGCGGCGCGGTCCGCCCGCGCGCGATGTCGATCAGATCCGCCACCACGGCACTCGCGGTCGGGCCCGCCCCGGCGCCGCGGCCCTGCAGCACCACGCGCCCCACCGCATCGCCCTCCGCGAGGACGGCGTTGAACACGCCCTCCACCGCGGCCATCGGGCTATCGGCCGGCACCATGCAGGGATGCACCCGGGCGGTCACCCCGGCCTCGCTGCGGCTCGCGATGCCCAGCAGCTTGATCCGGTAGCCGAGCTCACCCGCCAGGGCGATGTCCAGCGCCGAGACATGGCGGATGCCCTCGATGTGCAGCGCGCCAAGGTCCACCGGCCGGCCGAAGGCGAGTGCGGCCAGGATCGCCAGCTTGTGCGCCGCATCCACCCCGTCGATGTCGAAGGAGGGGTCGGCCTCGGCATAGCCCAGCGCCTGCGCCTCGCGCAGCACCGTCTCGAAGGCCAGGCCCTTCTGGCGCATCTCGGTGAGGATGTAGTTGCAGGTGCCGTTCAGGATGCCGGCGACGCGGCTGATGCGGTTGGCGGCCAGCCCCTCGCGCAGCGCCTTGATCGCCGGGATGCCGCCGGCCACCGCCGCCTCATAGCCCAGGATACCGCCGCGCGCCTCCAGCCGCTGCGCCAGCGCCACGCCATGGGTGGCCAGCAGCGCCTTGTTCGCGGTCACCACCGGCTTGCCGGCATCCAGCGCCCCCTCGACCAGCGCGCGCGCCGGGCCCTCGGCGCCGCCGATCAGCTCCACCACCGCATCCAACGCCGGGTCCGCCGCCAGCGCCAGCGGGTCCTTGTGCCAGGCCAGGCCATCCAGGCCAAAGCCGCGATCACGCGCGCGGTCGCGTGCCGAGACCGCCACCACCTCGATGGGCCGCCCGGCGCGGGCCGCGATGATCTCGGCATTGCGGCGCAGCAACTGCACCACCCCGCCGCCGACCGTGCCGAGGCCGGCGATGCCCAGCCTGAGAGGGGTGCTCATGCCTGCGCCGCCTCCGACTCGGCCGCCGCGGGTGCCACATTGTCGCCCTGCAGGAAGCCGCGGATGCCGCGCAGCGCCTGGCGGATGCGCTGGGTGTTCTCGACCAGGGCGATGCGCACATGCCCGTCGCCATGCTCGCCGAAGCCCACGCCCGGCGCCACCGCCACCTTCGCCTTGGCCAGCAGCAGCTTGGAGAACTCGACCGAGCCGAGGTGGCGGAAGCGCTCGGGGATGGGCGCCCAGAGGAACATGGACGCCTCGGGCGAGGGCACGTCCCAGCCGGCCTGGGCGAGGCCCTTCACCAGCACGTCGCGGCGCTCCCGATACAGGGCGCGCATCTCCGCCACGCAATCCTGCGGGCCGTTCAGCGCCGCGGCGGCGGCGACCTGGATGGGGGTGAAGGCGCCGTAGTCCAGGTAGGACTTCACCCGCGCCAGCGCCGAGACCAGCCGCGGGTTGCCGGCGGCGAAGCCCATGCGCCAGCCGGGCATATTGTAGGTCTTGGACAGGCTGGTGAACTCCACCGTGCAATCCATCGCGCCCGGGATTTCCAGCACCGAGGGCGGAGGGTTCGCCTCGTCGAAATAGATCTCGGCGTAGGCGAGGTCGCTCAGGATGAAGAGGTCGTACTGCCGCGCGATCTTCACCAGCTCCTTGTAGAATTCCCGGCTGGCGAGCAGCGCCGTCGGGTTGGAGGGGAAGTTCACGATCAGCGCGGTGGGCGCGGGCACGGAATGCTTCACCGCCCGCACGATGGCCTCCAGCATGGCGTCATCGGGCGTGTAGGGGATGCTGCGCGCGCTGGCACCCGCGATGATGAAGCCGAACTGGTGGATCGGGTAGGACGGGTTGGGCACCAGGATGGTGTCGCCCGGGCTGGATATGGCCTGCGCCAGATTGGCCAGCCCTTCCTTGCTGCCGATGGTGGCCACGACCTCGGTCTCGGGGTCGAGCTTCACGCCGAAGCGCCGCGCGTAATAGCCGGCCAGAGCCTTGCGCAGCCCGGGGATGCCCTTCGACATGGAGTAGCGGTGGCTGCGCGGGTCCTGCACCGCCTCGACCAGCTTGGCCACGATGTGCGGCGGCGTCGGGCTGTCGGGATTGCCCATGCCGAGGTCCACGATGTCCTCCGCGGCCGCGCGCGCACGGGCCTTGGCCGTGTTGACCTCGGCGAAGACATAGGGCGGCAGGCGGCGGATCCTGTGGAACTCTTCGGCCATCGGCGGCCTCTCCTGTGTGACGCGGTGCTTGGGTGGGTTTAGCTGGAAGCGCGGCGGGCGTCACCGCCGAATTCAACCGGAATGCCCTCCACAACCTGAACCGAATCCTGGGGGCGGATTTCGACCCCGACGCCTTTCGGCACGCCGCCCCCTGGAACCCCGAGGCGT
>SKWC01000384.1 GCA_007129145.1 Rubritepida sp. | reverse complement strand
CGGATGCGGCGCATCTGCGCCGGCGTGAGCAGGAACGGGACGGACATGGCAGAACCTCCGCCCCGTTGAGAATCACGGCCGCCCGCGTCGCCGCAAGCAGATTAATGGGTCCTGAGCCTAGAGCAGCCTATGTCCGATCGGCTGAACCGTGGAGCGGTTCAACGCGATCGGGCGCTGCGCTAGCTCCCGATCTGGAGTCCCGCCATGGCGCGGAACTCGGCCTCGGTCAGCACCGCGACGCCGAGTCCCGCCGCCTTCGCCGCCTTCGAGCCCGCATCGGTGCCGACCACCATGTAGTCGGTCTTCTTCGACACCGATTTGGTGACGCGCGCGCCCAGCGCCTCGGCCCGCGCCTCGGCCTCGGCGCGCGACAGGCTCTCCAGCGTGCCGGTGAACACCACCGCCTTGCCCGAAAGCGGGCCCTCGCCCGCGGCTTCGGGCAGGGGTTCGGGCGTGACCTCGGCCAGCAGCGCGTCCAGCGTGTCGAGGTTGCGCGGTTCCGCGAAGAACTCGACCAGCTCGGCCGCGATGGCGGGGCCGATGCCCTGGATGCTGCCCAGCGCCTCGCGCGCCTCGCTGCCGATGATGCGCGCCTCGATCATGCGCGCGCGCAGGCTGGCCATGTCGCGGTAGTGGCGCGCCAGCAGCCGGGCGTTCTGCTCGCCGATGCGACGGATGCCCAGCGCGAAGAGGAAACGGTCCAGCGGCACGCGGCGCCGCGCCTCGATCGCGGCCAGCAGCTTGCCGGCCGAGACGCCGCCCCAGCCCTCCAGCCCCGCCAGCGCCTCGGCGCGGTGTTTCAGCCGGAACAGATCGGCCGGCGAGGCCAGCCAGCCCAGCCCGTGCAGGGTCAGGATGCGCTCCTCGCCCAGGCCGTCTATGTCCATGGCGCGGCGCGAGACGAAATGCTTCAGCCGCTCGACGGTCTGGGCCGGGCAGGTCAGGCCGCCGGTGCAGCGGCGCACCACCTCGCCCTCGGGGCGGACGGCGTGGCTGCCGCAGGCGGGGCAGGTGGTTGGGAAGGCGAAGGGTGGGCCGCGTTCGGCGTCGGCCGGGTTGGCCACCGCCACCACCTGCGGGATCACGTCGCCCGCGCGCTGGATACGCAGCAGGTCGCCCTCGCGGATGTCCTTGCGGGCGATCTCATCCTCATTGTGCAGGCTGGCGTGGGTGACGGTGACACCGCCCACGAAGACGGGCTCCATCACGGCGCGTGGGGTTAGCGCGCCGGTGCGGCCCACCTGGATCTCGATGCGGATCAGCCGCGTCACCGCCTGTTCGGCGGCGAATTTCCAGGCGATGGCCCAGCGCGGCGCGCGGCCCACGAAGCCCAGCCGCTGCTGCCAGTCCAGCCGGTCCAGCTTGTACACCACGCCGTCTATGTCATAGCCGAGGCCGGGGCGCGCCTGGGCCATCTCCGCCTGGAAACCGGCGGGGTCGGTGACGCGGCGCGACAGCGGGTTCACCGAGAAGCCCCAGGATTGCAGGCGCTCCAGCCATTCCCAATGGGTGGCCGCCGGCGCCTCGCTCGCCTCGCCCATCGCATAGGCTAGCAGCTTCAGCGGCCGCCGCGCCGTCACCGTGGCATCAAGCTGGCGCAGCGAACCCGCCGCGGCGTTGCGCGCATTCACCGGGATGGTGACGGCGGGGCCGAGCTTCCCGCCCGCCGCCTTGCGCGCCTCGCGCGCCGCCAGCGCCGCCTGCTGCTCGGCGCGGAAGGCTTCGAAATCGGCGCGCTCCATGAACACCTCGCCGCGGATCTCGATCCGCGCCGGGCACGGGGCGGGGAGTTCGCGCGGCAGGTCCTTCAGCGTCTGCAGGTTGGCGGTGATGTCCTCGCCCTCCAGCCCGTCGCCGCGCGTCGCACCCTTCACGAAGCGCCCGCCCTCATAGAGCAGGTTCACGCTCAGCCCGTCGATCTTGGGCTCGGCCACGAAACCCAGCGGCGCATCCTCCGCGAGGTTCAGGAAGCGGCGGATGCGGGCGGTGAAATCGTGGAAATCGGCCTCGTCGAAGGCGTTGTCGAGGCTGAGCATGGGTGCCAGGTGCCGCGACTTCGCGAAGCCCTCGGCCACGCGGCCGGGCACGCGCTGGGTCGGGCTGTCGGGCTGCACAAGCTCGGGGTGGGCGGCCTCCAGCGCGCGCAGGCGGCGCATCAGCGCGTCGTAGTCGGCGTCCTCGATCTCGGGCGCGTCGCGTTCGTAATACAGCAGGTCGTGGCGCTGGATCTCCGCGATCAGGGCGGCGATCTCGGCCGCGGGGTCCTGCGCGTCGCTCATGGTGCTCCCCGCAGCAGGGATTCGGCCGCCGCGCGCGCCGCCTCCGTGACGCTCTCGCCGGCCAGCATCCGCGCGATCTCCTCCTTGCGGGCCGCGGCGTCGAGCGCGGTGACGCGCGTCTCGGCGCGGCCCTCGACCACGGCCTTGGCCACCTGCATGTGGCGTGCCCCGCGCGCGGCCACCTGGGGCGAATGGGTGACCACCAGCACCTGGAGGTGCTGGGCCACGCGGGCCAGGCGCTCGCCCACCGCGGCGGCGGTGGCACCGCCGATGCCGGCATCCACCTCGTCGAAGATCAGCGTCGGCACCGGCGATCCCTGGGCCAGCACCACCTTCATCGCCAGCATCAGCCGCGACAGCTCCCCGCCCGAGGCGATCTTCATCAGCGCCCCCGGCGCCTGGCCCGGGTTGGTGGCGACCAGCAGCGCCACGCGGTCGGCGCCATCCGCGCCCCAGGCGGCTTCGGCGCGTGGCGCGACCTCCACCACCAGCCGCGCGCGCTCCAGCTTGAGCGGCGGCAGTTCGGCGGCCATCGCGGCCTCCAGCGCCCCGGCCGCCGCG
>SKWC01000197.1 GCA_007129145.1 Rubritepida sp. | reverse complement strand
CGTGCCGCGCAGATAGGCGTGCAGCGCGGAAGCGCTGGCGGGCTGGTCCTCATCGGCCTCCGCCTCGCGCGCCTCGGCCATGGCGATCAGGTCGGCGGGGTCCAGCGCGCCCTCGGCGATGGCGGCCGAGAGCGGTCCGGCCACCTCGTGCCGGCGCGGCGGGCGGCCGGAAGCGGCCTCCTCCACGGCCTCGCGCCACCAGGTCAGGCGGATCAGCGCGACCAGCGGGTTGGAGGCGGCCTCACGCGCGCGGGCCAGCTCATGATTGTAGGCGATCAGCGCGAAGATCGCCTCGCGCCGGGCCGGCGGCGCGAAGAGGGCGCAGAGGAAGCGGTCCGGGTCGTGGCGGCGCGCGATGGCGGCGCAGGGGCTCAGTTCGGCCATGGCGGGCAGCCATGGGGGCGTTGCGGCGCAGGCGCAAGCGGTTGACGCGGGGCGGGGCGGCGCTTAGCTGCCCAATGTCGCTTTCCCGGAACGGAGCACCAGTCATGGCCTTCAGCCTTCCCCCCCTGCCCTATTCCACCAGCGCCCTCGCCGCCCAGGGCATGTGCCAGGAGACGCTGGAACTGCACCACGGCAAGCACCACAACGCCTATGTCACGGCGCTGAACGGGCTGGTCGAGAGCAAGGGCCTTGCCGGCAAGACGCTGGAGCAGGTCGTCGCCGAGGCCGGCAAGGCCGGCGCCGACGGGCTGCCGGTGCTGAACCAGGCCGGGCAGCATTGGAACCACATCCTGTTCTGGCAGGTGATGTCGCCCAATGGCGGCGGCGACAAGCTGCCCGCCAAGCTGGCCGCGAAGATCGACAGCGACCTGGGCGGCCTCGCGGCCTTCAAGGAAGCCTTCAAGCAGGCCGGTGTCACGCAGTTCGGCTCGGGCTGGGCCTGGCTGGTCATCAAGGCCGACGGCAAGCTGGCCGTGACCAAGACGCCCAATGGCGCGAACCCCGTCTCGACCGGCGAGGGCACGCCCATCCTGGGCTGCGACGTGTGGGAGCACGCCTATTACCTGGACTTCCGCAACGTCCGCCCGAACTACCTGGACAATTTCCTGAACAAGCTGGTGGATTGGTCCGTGGTCGAGGGCCTGATGGAGCAGGGCGGGCTGAACTCCGGCCAGGGCGCCTGAGGCGGCGGCGGCGGCGGGGTCAGCCCCGCCGCACCACATAGTCGCCCGCGACCAGGCGGGCGACGATCGCATCCGCCTGCACCCGGTCGCGCACCTCGATCATCAGTTCGAGTTCCGCGGTCTGCACCGAGGGCGAGGCGAACAGCCGCTGGTGGCTGACCTCGATCACATTGCCCCCGGCGTCGGCCACGCGGGTCGCGATGTCGGCCAGCACGCCCGGCCGGTCGGGGATGTCCAGGTGCAGGCGCAGCAGGCGCCCGTCGCGCAGCAGGTTGCGCAGCAGCACATTGGCCAGGATGCGCGCGTCGATGTTGCCGCCGCAGACCGGCGTGCCGACATGGCGGCCCGCGAAGCGCCCGGGATGGGCCAGCATGGCCGCAACCCCGGCCGCACCCGCGCCCTCGGCCACCACCTTCGCACCCTCGGCCAGCAGGGCGATGGCCTGCTCCACCTCGCGCTCGGACACCACCAGGATCTCGACGCCCAGCGCCTTCAGCATCTCGGCCGGCAATTCGCCCACGTCGCGCACCGCGATGCCCTCGGCGATGGTGGGCCCGCCCACCTGGGTGGGCTGGCCGGCCAGGCGCTGGCGCATGGCCTGGTAGCCTTCCACCTCCACGCCGAAGACCGGCATGCCGGGTTTGAGTTCGCGCGCCGCCACCGCGCAGCCGGTGATCAGCCCGCCGCCGCCCACCGGCAGGATCAGGGCGTCAAGGTCGGGCGCCTCCTCCAGCATCTCCAGCGCCATGGTCCCCTGCCCGGCGATGATGCCCGGGTCGTCATAGGGGTGGATGAACACCAGCCCCTCGGCGCGGGCCATCTCATGGGCATGCGCCGCGGCCTCGGCCAGGGTCGCGCCATGCAGCACCACCCGCGCGCCGAAGCCCTCGGTGCGCACCACCTTGGTCGCGGGGGTGAAGCGCGGCATCACGATGGTGGCCGCGACCCCCAGCAGGGTGGCATGGCGCGCCACCGCCTGGGCGTGGTTGCCCGCCGACATGGCGATGACGCCGGCCTCGCGCTCGCGCGCAGTCAGCAGCGCGAGGCGGTTGGCAGCGCCGCGTTCCTTGAAGGCGCCGGTGGCCTGGAGGTTGTCCAGCTTGAGCGAGACGCGGGTGCGGCAGGCCTCGCTGACGGCGGGGTTCTCGATCAGCGGGCTGCGGAGCACGCGGCCCTGGATGCGCGCGGCCGCGGCCCGCACATCCACGAGCGTCAGGGTCATCGGAGGGCGGGCTTCAGCCGAAGGCGACGCCGGTGATCTCCACCGCCCTTGCCCCGCCCGGGGCGGGCACCTCCACGCTGTCGCCGACCTTGCGACCCATCAGCGCCTTGGCCAGCGGCGAGGAGAGGGAGATCGAGCCGGCCTTCATGTCGGCCTCATACTGGCCGACGATGCGGTAGGTGGTCTCCTTCTCGGTCTCCTCGTCCACGATGGTCACGCGCGCGCCGAAGCGCACCTGGTCGCCGCTGAGCTTCGAGGTGTCGATCACCTCGACCGAGGGGACGATGGCCTCAAGCTCCGCGATGCGGCCCTCGATGAAGGACTGGCGCTCGCGCGCCGCGTGGTATTCCGCGTTCTCCGAGAGGTCTCCATGGGCGCGCGCCTCCGCGATGGCGCGGATGATCGCAGGTCGCTCATCGGACTTCAGGTGCCGCAGTTCCTCTTCCAGCTTGGCCAGCCCCTCGGCGGTCATCGGGAACTTCTGCACGGGCG
>SKWC01000383.1 GCA_007129145.1 Rubritepida sp. | reverse complement strand
GGCGGCGGGCCCTGCATGTCATCGCCCAGCGGCGCTGATTCGATCAGCCGGAAGCCGAGCCCCGCCAGCACCGCGCCCAGCATCTCGCCGCGGATGCCGAAGCGGCCCAGCGTCTCGGGCGGAAGCGGCGCCGGGGCGCGGCGCGTCAGGTAGCCCAGTTCGCCGGCCACGCGCTCGGCCACGTCCAGGCGCACCAGCACCGGCCCGGCGGCCACCCAGCCCATGATGGCGGCGAAGCCTTCCGGCCATTGCAGCGCCATCGCGCCATCGGCGGGGATGGACACGAGGCCCGGGGCGGGCAGGGGCGGCGTCGGGATGCCGTGGCTCAGCGCCCAGAGCTGCGCGCGCAGCGCCATCGGGCGCGGCTTCAGCGCCTCGGGCACATAGAGCGCGAAGCGCCCGGCGCGGATGCCGATGCCCTTCAGCTTCGCGCGCACCTCCTGGCTGACGCCCTGGCGCGTGTCGCCCGGCTTCAGGCCCAGCGTCTCGCGCAGTTCGAAGGCGGGGCCGCGCAGGGTGTTGTCCTCGGCCGCCTTGGCCTCGACGGTGGCCACGGCGGCCAGGTCCTTGCCCAGAACGCCGTCGATCCAGCCCGCCAGCTTGCCGCGGATGCGCTCGCGCTGCGGGCCGTCCAGGAACTCGCTCGCGTTCACCTCGATCAGCGGCTTGCCGGGCTCGGTGCCATGCTTGAGGCGGGCGATCTCCGCGCCCTCCCAGACCACGCGGTGCTCGGGCGTCAGGCTGAAGGCCTCGGGCTTGGCCACCTCCAGCGCGGCCAGCCGGCGCGGCATCTCGTGGCCGAGCGCGCGGCGGGCGGCGCGCAGGACCAGCTTGCGGTCCTCCTCATTGGCGCCGGCGCCCGGGTCCGGGTGGAATTCGAAGCCCACCACGCGGCCCACCGCATGGCCTTCCACCACCACCTCGCCCTGGCGGTTCACGGCGCTGAGCAGCTGGTCCTGGCTGGTGTCGTCCAGGCTGCGGATCAGCTGGGCGGCGCGGCGGTCCACGAAGCGCGCGGTCAGGCGCTCATGCAGGGCGTCGCTGACGGCATCCTCGGCGGCGCGGGCGGCCTCCTGCTGGGTGGCGGCGTCCTTCACCCAATCCGCGCGGGCGGCGATATAGGCCCAGACCCGGATGGAGGACAGCCGCGCCATCAGCGTGTCGAGGTCGCCCTCGGTGTTGCGGCAGGCGGCGATCTGCGCGGCGATCCAGTCCGACGGCAGCCCGCCATCCTCGACCATGTGGGTGAAGATGCGCGCGCACAGCCGGGTGTGGCTGTCGTCGGCCAGCTTGCGGAAGTCCGGCACCTGGCAGGCCTCCCACAGCAGCGCCACCCGGGCGCGCCCGTCGGCCATGCGGCGGATGTCCTGTTCGCGCGCCAGCTGGCTGAGCGTGATGTGGTCGGTCGCGTCATGGCCCTTGGTCAGGCCGGGCTGCGGGGCCGGCGCGCCCAGGCTGTCCAGCAGCGCATCCATCCCCGAGAAGTCCAGGTCGCTGTTGCGCCAGGCCAGCGCCTGCAGCGGCTCGAACTGGTGGTTCTCGATCTTCTCGACCATCTCCTCCGGGAGCGGCGGGCAGTCGCCGGTCACGCCGAAGCTGCCGTCGCGCATGCCGCGCCCGGCACGGCCGGCGATCTGCGCGGCCTCCTGCGCGGTCAGGGCGCGCGGCGCGTGGCCGTCGAATTTCTGCAGCGAGGCGAAGGCCACATGGTCCACATCCATGTTCAGCCCCATGCCGATCGCGTCGGTGGCGACCAGGAAATCCACCTCGCGGTCCTGGTACATCTTCACCTGGGCGTTGCGGGTGCGCGGCGACAGCCGGCCCATCACCACGGCGCAGCCGCCGCGGCGGCGGCGTATGGCCTCCGCGATGGCATAGACCTCGGCCGCCGAGAACGCGACCACGGCGCTGCGCGGCGGCAGCTTGGTCAGCTTCACCGGGCCGGTGTGGGTCAACTGCGACAGGCGCGGCCGCGTCTCGACCTCGACCTGCGGCACCAGGCGGTGCAGCAGCGGGCGGATGGTCTCGGCACCCATGAACATCGTCTCGACCAGGCCGCGGGCGTGCAGCAGCCGGTCGGTGAAGATGTGCCCGCGATCTGGATCGGCGCAGAGCTGGATCTCGTCCACCGCCAGGAACTCGACCTTGCGGTCCAGCGGCATGGCCTCGACGGTGCAGGCGAACCATTTCGCCTCGGGCGGGACGATCTTTTCCTCGCCCGTGATCAGCGCGACGTGCTTCTCGCCCTTGGCGGCCACCATGCGGTCGTAGTTCTCGCGCGCCAGCAGGCGCAGCGGGAAGCCGATGATGCCGGAGGCATGGGCGAGCAGGCGCTCCATGGCGAGGTGCGTCTTGCCCGTGTTGGTCGGGCCGAGGATCGCCTTCACGCGGGGATCAAACATGCGTCAGAGGTTCCAGCCGCTCATTTCAGGCGTTATGGCGCATGCGGCGGTGATTGCAACGCCGCCTTTCCCGTATCGGAGGCATCCCGCCTGAATCCCGCCCCGCGCTTCGCCCTGCTGTTCGGCGCTCAATTCCTGGGCATCGGCGCGATGATGCCCTTCCTGCCGGCCATCCTGGCCGATGGCGGGCTGGATGCGGCGCAGGTCGGGCTGCTGCTGGCGGTGGGGTCGGTGGTGCGGCTGCTGGCCGGCCCGCTGTCGGGGCGGGTGGCCGATGCGGTGCCGGACATGCGCGCCTTCCTGGCCGCGACCTGCCTGGTCGCGGCGCTGGCGGCAGCGGGCTTCGGGCTGGTGTCGGGCCTGCTGATGCTGCTGGTGGTGCAGTTGCTGCACGGCGCGGCCAGCGCGCCGGTGGTGCCGCTGTCCGATGCGGCCGCCG
>SKWC01000300.1 GCA_007129145.1 Rubritepida sp. | reverse complement strand
GCGGCGGCGCCCTCGGCGGGCGGGGCCTCGATCCCTTCGGGCACGGTGCCGGGCGTGACCTGCCGCGCGATCGCCTGCAGCAATTCGCGCATCGGGCTGTTGGGCGCGCCCAGCAGGTTCAGCGCCTCGGCCGATTCATTCAGCGTGGCCAGCGGCGGCAGCACGATGTCGCCGAGCAGCGTGTCCCAGGCGCGGATGTATTCGGCGGCGTAGAGCGCCAGCACCTCCTGCTCCAGGCGGCGCGGGTCGCCGGCGCCGCCGGTGGCGGCCTCGGGGCCCAGCACCCAGCTTTCGCTGGCCGCCTCCAGCACCGCCTGGGGCAGGCGCGGCAGCACGGCGCGGTGCAGGCCTTCGACGGTGAACAGCCCGGGCACGCCCTCGGTCAAGGGCCGCCCCGAGGGCCGGGCGAAGTAGCGTTGCCCCGCGAGGCCCAGATGCGGTCCCGGCGCCCAGCCGGGAACGCCTTCGGCCAGCGGGCGCAGGCGCGAATAGACGCGCTGCGCCATGGGCAGGCGCGAGAAGATGCGCCGCGCCTGGTCCACCAGCGCGCCATCCAGCGGGTAGCGCGGCAGCGGGGCGGCCAGCAGCGCGTCCAGGTGGCGCGCCAGCGCGTCGCGGCCCGGCTGGTTGGCGGCGCCCGCGAAGGTGTTCTGCCAGTCCAGCGTGAACCACTCGCGCACCAGCCCGCGGTCCAGCGGGCCCTCGCGGCCCAGCATCAGATAGACGCGCACCGCCTCATAGAGGAATTCCGGCCGCTGCAGCCCCTCGCGGATCTGCGCCTCCAGCCGCGCCAGCATGCGCGGCAGCAGCACGCGCTCCAGCGCGCGGCGATAGGCGCTGTCGGCACCCTGCTGCAGCAGGGCCTCCTGGCTCAGGCCGAAGCCCGCGCCCTCGCCCGCGGCGGCGGGGGGCAGGGTGCTCGTGTGCTCCAGATAGGCCAGCACCTGCGACAGGTCCGGGCTTTCGACGCGGGCCAGCGGCGCGGTGCGGCCCGATGCCTCGGCCGCGGCAAGCGCGACCTCCAGCCGCTCGCGCCGATCGGCCTCGGCGCTGCTGGCCATCCAGCCCCAGGCGCCGCCGCCCAGCACCAGCAGCCCCGCACCGGCCCAGGCGCCGACCTGCACCAGCAGCCGCCGCTTCTCGGCCCCGCGGTCATTGGCCGCGAGGCGCGCCTCGTTGATCACCACGTCGCGCAGCGCCCGGCCGAGGAAATAGGCGCGGCCGCGGCTGCCCATGATGCCCGCGGGCCGCGCGGGGTCGAGGCCGAAGGAGCGCGACAGCGCCCCCGCCAGCCGATCGAGCGGCGTGCCCTCCTGCGTGCCGGAGGTGAGATAGACGCCGCGCAGGAAGGGCGCGGGGTCGAGCTTGGAGCCGCCGAAGGCCGCCTGCACGAAGGCCGCCAGCGGCGCCTCCAGCGAGGCGAGCTGCGCCGGGAAGCCCGCGATGAGCGAGCGCTGCGCCGGCCCGCGCTCGGTCTGCAGGCGCTCCAGCAGGCGGGCCATCACGCGCTCGTTCAGCGCCTGGAACTCGGTGCCGAACTGCGCCGCCAGCCCCTCGGGCGCGTTGCTGACCGGCAGGGTGAAGCCCCAGACCTGGTCGCGGCCGGTCTTGTCCAGGTCGTCGAAGAATTCGACGAAGCCGGGCAGCAGGTCGGCCTTGGTGACGACGAAATACACCGGCAGCCGCTGGCCCAGCTTGGTCTCAAGCTCCTTCACGCGGCGGCGCACCGCGCGCGCATGCGCCTCGCGCTGGCTGGCATCGAGGCGCGAGAGCATGTCCACGCCGAAGGCCACCAGCACCCCGTTCAGCGGCTGGCGCGGGCGGTTGCGGCGCACCAGGTCGAGGAAGCGCTCCCAGCCGGCGCGGTCGGTCTCGGCGTCGCTGTCCTGGGTGGTGTAGCGCCCGGCGGTGTCGAGCAGCACGGCGCGCTCGCTCAGCCACCAGTCGCAGAAGCGGGTGCCGCCCACGCCCGCCACGCGGCCCTCGGCCAGCGGGAATTCCAGGCCGCTGTTCAGCAGCGCGGTGGTCTTGCCCGAGCCGGGCGGGCCGATGATCACATACCAGGGCAGGTCATACAGATAGCCGCCCTTGCCGCCGGTCGCGGTCTTGAGCTTGGCGAGTGCGGCGGTCAGCTGCTCGCGCAGCGCCTGCTCCTCCTCGGCGGCGGCGGCGTCGCGCTTGGCCTTCGGGTCAGGCTCGGAGGCGGCGGCGATCAGCCCCTCGTCGCGCTTGCGCGCGGCGCGGATGCGCCAGAAGGCCACGCCCGCGAAGACCAGCAGCAGCAGCGCGATGAGGCCGAGCCGGATCCAGATGGAATCGAACACCTCGCCCAGCAGGGGCAGGAACATCCAGATCAGCACGCCCAGCAGCGCGACGCCGCCGAGCGAGCCCAGATAGGCGATGGACAGCAGGGCGCTCATCGGCCGGCCTCCCGCAGCAGGATCACCTCGACGCGGCGGTTGTTCTCGCGGCCGGCGGCGGTGGCGTTGGTATCTATTGGCTCGGCGTCGGCGCGGCCCTCGGCGGTGAAGCGCGCGGCGTCGCCATTGCCCTCGATCAGGAAGCGCATGGCGTCGCGCGCGCGCGCCTCGGACAGCACGGTGTTGTTTGGGAAGCGCACGGTGCGGATGGGCTGGCTGTCGGAATGGCCGATCACCTGCACCTCGCCGGGTTCCTCGCGCAGGGCCTGGCCGATGCGGCGCAGGATGTCCTGGTAGCGCGGCTCGACCGAGGCGGAGGCCGAGGGGAACATGCCGGTGTTGCGCAGCCGCACCATGACGCGCTGCGCGTCGGATTCCACCACGACCAGGCGTTCGGCGATCTCGGGGGCGAGGAACTGGC
>SKWC01000188.1 GCA_007129145.1 Rubritepida sp. | reverse complement strand
GGCGGCCACCAGGCCGAGCGGCTGCGCGGCCTGTCGCTGCGCGCCTCGCTCAGGCTGGCCTTCGGCACGCTGGTGGGGCTGCTGGCGCTGCTGGCCTTCCGGGGTGCTTCGTGATGGCCATGGTCTGGTCCATCCTGGCGCAGCTCCTGCACGCCGCCCTGCTGCTGGCGGTGGCCCCGCTCGTGGTCGGGCTGGTGCGCTGGCTGAAGGCGCGGCTGCTGGGAAGGCGCGGCCCGCATCCGCTGCAGCCGCTGCGCGACCTGGCCAAGCTGCTGCGCAAGCGCCCCGTCCTGGCCGAGGCCGCAAGCCACGTCACCGGCGCCGCGCCCCATGTCGCGCTGGCCGCCACCCTGGCGGCGGGGCTGCTGGTGCCCGGCTTCGCGCTGGGGATGCTGCTGGCGCCCTGGTCCGACCTTCTGCTCATCATCGGCCTGCTGGCGCTGGCGCGCGCCGCCCAGGTGCTGGCCGGCCATGACGCGGGCACCGCCTTCGGGGGCCTGGGTGCGGCGCGCGAGACGACCTTCGCCGCCTTCGCCGAACCCGCGCTGCTGGTCTGCCTGCTGGTGCTGGCCGTGCTGGCGGGCGGGACGAACCTCGATGCCCTGGCCGCCCTGTTCGGGGAGGGGCTGCTGGGCTGGCGCGTGTCGCTGCTGTTCGCGCTGCTGGCCCTGCTGGCGGTGGCGCTGGCCGAGAACGCCCGCATCCCGGTGGACAACCCCGCCACCCATCTGGAGCTGACCATGGTGCATGAGGCGATGCTGCTGGAGGCCTCGGCCCGGCACCTCGCGCTGTGGGAGGCGCAGGCGGCGCTCAAGCTGACCGTGTGGATGGCGCTGCTGGCGGCGATCTTCCTGCCCTTCGGCGCGGCACCCGCCGCCGCCGGCCCGCTGGCCTGGGCGGGCGGGATCATCGCCTGGGCGGGCAAGCTCGGCCTGCTGGTGCTGGCGCTGGCGGTGTTCGAGAGCGCCATCGCCAAGCTGCGGGTCTTCCGCGTGCCGGAGTTCCTGGGGGCGGCGCTGCTGCTGGCGCTGCTGGCCGCGGCGCTGGTCTTCGTCTCGACGGGGCTCGCCTGATGCCGATGGGCAGCCCGGAATACGACATCGCGCATCTGCTGGGGGGCGCGATGCTGCTGGTCTCCTTCGTCATGCTGGGCCAGTGGCGGGCGGTTCCGCTGGTCACGGCGCTGGCGGCGCAGGGCGTCCTGCTGGGGGCGGCGGCGCTGTGGCAGGGGCATGTGCAGGGGCAGGCGCATCTGTATGTGACCGGCGTGATCGCTCTGGCGGCCAAGGCGGTGCTGATCCCGCTGCTGCTGCGCCGGCTGGTGGCCGGGCTGCCGCCCGGGCTGCGCGACGAGGCTCCGGGCCGGCTGGCCGCCATCATGCTGCCGGGGGCCGCGCTGGTCGGGCTGGCCATGCTGGTGGTGGTGCCCGCCACGACCGGGGCGGGCATCTTCGCGCGGCTCGACCTTGCCATCGCGCTGGCCATCCTGCTGCTGGGCGGGCTCAAGATGGCTGCCAGGCGTTCGGCGCTGGCGCTGGTGGTGGGGCTGCTGACCATCGAGAACGCACTGATCCTGGCCGCCGTCGCCGTCTCGGGCATGCCGCTGGTGGTGGAACTGTCCCTGGCCGGGCTGGTGCTGGTGGTGGCCGTCATCGCCGGGGTCTTCGCGCGCGAGATGGGCGCGCGGCTGGGCAGCCTCGACCCCGCCATCCTGGACCGCCACCGCGGCGAGGGCCGCCGATGAGCCTGGCCGCAGCCCTTGTCCTGCTGCCGCTGGCGGGTGCCGTGCTGCTGGCCGCACTCCCCGCCCAGGCGGCGCGGCTGAACATCGCCGTCTCGGCCGCCTGCCTGCCGCTTGCGCTGGCGGTGCTGGCCGGCCCGCCCGGCGAGGGCTGGCTCAGGGTGGATGCGCTGGGCGGCAGCCTGGCCGTGGTGGGGGCGGTGGTGGGGCTCGGCACCGCCGTCTTCTCGCTGCAGGACATCCGCGCCGAGGGGTTCGACACGACGCGCACGCGCTTCTACCACGCCGCCTTCCAGGGCTTCATGGCCATGCATTTCATGGCCCTGCTGTCCGACAACCTCGGGCTGATGTGGGTGGCGATCGAGGCGGCGACGCTGGCCTGCGTGGTGATGGTGGGGCTGCACCGCACCCCGGCCGCCATCGAGGCCGCCTGGAAGTTCTTCATCCTGTGCGGCTTCGGCATCGCGCTGGCGCTGTTCGGCATCATCCTGCTGGCGCTGGCCGGCGCGCCGCATCTGCCGGCCGGCGAGGCGCGGCTGTCGGCCACCGCGCTGCACGAGATCGCCCCGCTGGCCGAGCCCGCGCTGCTCAACCTGGCCTTCGTGTTCCTGCTGGTGGGCTTCGGCACCAAGGCCGGGCTGGTGCCGCTGCATTCCTGGCTGCCCGATGCCCATGCCGAAGGCCCCACCCCCATCGCCGCCGTGCTGTCGGGGCTGCTGCTGAACGCGGCCATGCTGGGCATCCTGCGCGGGCAGGGGGTGGTCGAGGCCAACCCCGACGCCATCGCCCCGGGCGGCTTCCTCATCGGGATGGGCGTCGCCTCGCTGCTGCTGGCGGGGATGACGCTGTGGCGGCGGCGGGATGCGAAGCGGCTGCTGGGCTGGTCCAGCATCGAGCACATGGGCATCGCCGCCATCGCCTTCGGTATCGGGGGTGCGGCGGGCAACATGGCGGGGCTGCTGCACCTGTGGGGCCATTCCCTGCTGAAATCGGCGGCCTTCTTCGCCATCGGCCGGGCGGTGCGGCTGAAGGGCGCGCAGCGGATGGACGCCATCGCCGGGCTGACCGCGACCCATCCCGCGCTGGGCTGGGGGCTGGTGCT
>SKWC01000004.1 GCA_007129145.1 Rubritepida sp. | reverse complement strand
TCGACACCGAGGCCTTCGAGCCCACCGCCGTCTATCGCCGCGAGACGCTGGTGCTGGGCCAGGAGATCCATGGCCCCGCCATCGTGGAGGAGCGCGAATCCACCACCATCATCGCCCGCGGCGACCTGCTGCGCGTGCACGCATCGGGCGCGCTGATCGTGGAACTCGCCAATCCGGCCGGGGAGGCCTGAGCCATGCGTCTCGATGCCGTCTCGGTCCAGGTGCTGTGGAACCGCCTCGTCGCCATCGTGGACGAGGCCGCGCAGGGGCTGATCCGCACCGCCTACACGCCATCGGTGAAGGAATACCACGACTTCTGCTGCGCCGTGTTCGACGCGCGGGCGGACATGCTGGCCCATTCCACCGTGACCACCGCAGGCTTCCTGGGCATCGTGCCCGAGGTGATGCGCAACTTCCTGAAGGTCTTCCCGGCCGAGACGCTGCAGCCGGGCGATGTGATCATCACCAACGACCCCTGGGCGGCCAGCGGGCATCTCATCGACATCTCGGTCGCCTCGCCGATCTTCCATGAGGGCAGCCTGGTCGGCTTCACCCTGTGCATCGTCCACCACCTCGACATGGGCGGGCGCATGTCCACCCTCGAATCCAAGGACATGTACGAGGAGGGGCTGAAGATCCCCATCATGAAGCTGCATGAGGGCGGGCGGCTGAACGAGGCGGTGTTCCAGTTCATCCGCGCCAATGTCCGGGTGCCGGAGAAGGTGCTGGGCGACCTCAGGGCGCAGCTGGTCGCCAACAATGTCTGCGCGCGCGGCCTGGTGGCGATGCTGCGCGAGACCGGGCTGCGGGACCTCGGCGCGCTGGGCGCCGAGATCACCGCCCGCAGCGAGCGCAGCCTGCGCGCCAAGATCGCGCGCCTGCCCGACGGCACCTGGCACAGCGAGGCGCTGCTGCCGCCGCTGCCCGTGACCGGCGAGCAGATCCTGATCCGTGTCGCGCTGACCATCGCGGGCGACCAGGTCACCATCGACTTCGACGGCACCTCGGGCGAGGTGCGCGCGGCGGTGAACTGCACGATGAACATGACGCGCAGCTACACCGCCTATCCGATCAAGCTCGCGCTTGATCCGGATGTGCCGAACAACGACGGCTGCATGCGCGCCATCACGATCCGCGCCCCCGAGGGCACGGCGGTGAACAGCCGCCCGCCGGCCTCGACCTGGGGCCGCACCATGATCTCGCACCTGCTGCCCGAGGTGATCTACGGCGCGCTGGAGCAGGTGCTGCCGGACGCCGTGCTGGGCGGCAATGGCGGCTGCCCGGCCAATGAGATGTATCTGCACGGGCGCTGGCGCGACGGGCGCAGCTTCCTGGCCATCGCGCAGCATTCGGGCGGCTTCGGCGGCAGCGCGCGCCAGGATGGCTGGTCCACCCTGTGCTTCCCCAACAACACCGCGAACATCCCCATCGAAGTGACCGAGCGCGAGGCGCCCATCGCCTATCGCCGCAAGGAATTCGTCCCCGACAGCGCGGGGCCCGGGCGCTTCCGCGGCGGCCTCGGCCAGGAGGTCGAGTTCGAGGTGCTGGACGCCGACCTGCTGGGCGGCCATGTCGCGAGCTCGGTCCGGCTGAACGGCCGCACCGAGGATGGCAGCTTCCCCATCGGCGGCCGCGCCGGCGGGGCTTCGGGCCGTGGCGGCGGGCTGTGGGTGAATGGCGAGGCGGCCGAGCACGGCATCTACCGCCGGCTGCTCCCCGGCGACCGGCTGCGCTTCACCCTGGGCGGCGGCGGCGGCTTCGGCGACCCGCTGGAGCGCGACCCGGCTTCGGTGCTGGCGGATGTGCGCGAAGGCCTGGTCAGCGCCGAGGCGGCGCGGCGCGACTATGGCGTGGCGCTGGATGCCGGCCTCGCCGCGGTGGATGATGATGCGACCCGCGCGCTGCGCGCGGCGCCACGGGAGGGCTGATCGCCATGGCCCGGCGGCTGCGCCCCTTCCCCGGCGTGCGACCCATCGGCCAGCCCTTCTGGCTGATGCTGCCCGGCGTGGTCTGGCTGCTGATCTTCGGCCTCGCCCCCGTGCTGTTCATGGTGGCGGTGTCGTTCTGGCGCTCCTCGATCTTCGGGACGACGCCGGATTTCCAGTTCGGCAACTACCAGCGCATCCTGGAGGAGGACGTCTATCTCGACCTGATCCTCAAGACGCTGCGGATGGCGGCGCTGACCACGCTGCTGTCGCTGCTGGTCTCCTACCCGCTGGCCTGGTTCCTGGCCACGCGGCGCGGCGTGTGGAAGGCGTTCTTCCTGGTGGCCGTCTTCGTGCCCTTCTGGATCAGCTATGTGGTGCGCACCTTCGTCTGGCTGCCGATCCTGGGCCGCAACGGGCTGATCAACCAGGCGCTGATGGGGCTGGGCATCGTGGACGCGCCGGTGGAGTGGCTGCTCTACAACGAGGGCGCCGTCTATCTGGGGCTGGTCTACGTCTACACGCTGTTCATGACGCTGCCGATCTACCTGGCACTCGGGCGGATCGACCCGAAGCTGCTGGAAGCCTCGGCCGATCTGGGCGCGCGGCCATGGCAGACCTTCCGCCATGTGGTGCTGCCGCTGTCCTGGCCCGGGGTGCTGTCGGGCAGCATCATGGTCTTCCTTCTGGCGGTCTCGGCCTATGTGACGCCGCGGCTGCTGGGCGGGCCCTCGGGCATCATGCTCGGCAACATGATCGCCTCGCAGTTCCTGTCGAACAACAACTGGGCGCTGGGTGCGGCACTCTCGGTCACGCTGATGGCCATCGTGGGGCTGCTGCTGCTGGTCACGGGGCGCTGGATCGGCATCGCCGACGTCTTCACGGGAGGCAAGAAATGACCACCGCCCCCGCCCCTGCCCCC
>SKWC01000043.1 GCA_007129145.1 Rubritepida sp. | reverse complement strand
GCCCGGGGTCAGCGCGACGGCGCCGCCGCGGCTGATGAAGTCGCGCGGGCCGACCTCGCCGTTGTTCAGCGCGAGCAGCACCGCGCTGTCCGCCACCAGCGGCCGGAACGGCTCCATCATGTCCAGCGCCAGCGCGGGCCTTCCGTAACGTGGCTGGTGATAGAAGCCCCGATAGGCATCCAGCCCGACCGCCGAAAGCTGCACCGTCCAGGCCCGAACCAGCATCGCGTAGGTGAAGGACAGGAGGGCATTTACCGGATCGGTCGGCGGCCGGCGGCTGCGCCCCTCCCGATCGAAGCGTCCCTCGCCCACCACCCCAGGCGCGAGGCAGGCGGCAAAACCTGAGAGATATCGGCGCGCCGCCAGCCCCTCGATGCCGAGCAGGGCGGGCAAGTCGCGCGCCACCTCTGCCGCCCGCCTATCGGTGTCCAACGTGGCGAGAAGATCGTCGGGCCCGGTGTCGCCACGCCAATTGCGACGCAGCATCGTCCGCGCGTTGCGGATCTTCGCGGCAACCAGGCCGCGGGCGAAGCGCAGGCAGAAATCCGGATCGAAGCTTTGCCGCCATTGGTGGGTTCGGATCTCAACGTTCCGGTGGCCCAGCCCGACCGTATGGCCAAGAAACCAGCCGCCATGGCTGTGCCAGCTGACGGGGATCTCGCGTCGCATCAACTCGTGCAGCGCGGGCGTGGTGAGGGCGCTGTTGCCGTAGATCGCCACCTGCGAGACCTCGGCCAGGCGCGCGGTCGCGACCTTGGCGCCCTCGACGGAAATCTCCAGCACCTCGCCATCCTTGGCGATGCGCGCGCGGTGTTCCTGCACCACCAGGGGCAGCGCCTCGACCCTGGCCACAGCGAGTGGCCGCGGCTCGATCCTGCCAGCCCGCAACCAGACCACCTCGTCCGGCAGGCAGATGCCGACCAGGGAGCAGCGCGGGCATTTCGGGCTGTGCTCCAGCGGCGGCGGGATGCGGCTCGAGGCCGCCATCAGCCGAAGGCCGTTCACGGCCTGCAGCACCTGCGCGTGCAACGCATCGTCCAACACCACCGGCACGCGTTCGCGGCTCTCAGCAAAATAGAGGATGCCCTCGTCACAAGCATAGCCGTGCTCTCGCAGCAGCAGTATCTGCAGGCCGACCTGTACTCGCTCGGGCAGGTAGGTCGAGCGATCCACATGCGGGCGGCGTCCGCGCTTCGCGTCCACCGGCCGCACGCTTCCGCCCTCGCCCTCCACCAGGTCTAGCTTCGCGATCATGCCGAGCGTCTCGGACGACAGCGTGACCGATCGGGCGTGGATGCGGACAGCGTCGTCCAGCTCCTCAGCCCCCGGCAGGTGACCCGCGCTGCGTTCGGTGGTCCGGTGCGCGAAGCGGCCCTCGGCCGTGTCGGCGCTCTCACCCCACTCGCCCTGCACCCATTCGAGATAAGCGAGCCGCGGACAGTAGACGAACTCGTTGACCATGCGGGCGGGCAGCAGCGGCACCTCGGCGCCGGCGGCAAGCGGGAAGGAGAGCGCAAGTTCGGGCTGTGGGCCCTGGTCAGTCATGTGCGGCCTCAAAGAGTCCGCCGCCCAGATGGGCCGTGCGCCCAAGCATGATCGGCCCTGACCGCGCCACGATGAAGCGGAGGTTCAGACGGGCGGCGAGGCCCCCACGGGGCCCCACGCGCACATCGACCACCTCACAGATCGGCTCTGGCCAGCCTCGGCGCCGGCATTCCAGCCGCACATCCTCGGCAATGGCCACGGCCGGCGGCAGCGCCTTCGCATGGCGGGTCGGCGCGTAGGGGGTGACGCTGCGCCAGCTGCGCGCGGTTCCCAAAAGCGGGTCTTCATCCTGGACAACACCAGCCGCTTGCAGCCGCAGCAGGCCAGCAGGGCCGGCGCGAAGCTCAGCGAGACCTGACAGCGCTGCCTCCAGCGTCGCAAGGGCGTCTTTTTCTTCGCGGAGCGGCGCTCGTCCCTCCAAGGCGTGGGGGGCGATCACCAGGAGTCGCCTCCGCGCTGCATCGAAGGCGAAAGCGAGGTGGCGGTGCGTGCCGCCACGCAGCGGCTCGCCATCGGGGTGGTGGCCTGTGAAGAAGGCGTGGAGGCGATCGCTGCCCGTATGTTCGCGGATCCGAGCCATCACTGCACGGCGGAGCGCGGAAGGCAGGTCGGGGGCGGCGTCAACGCCTGCCGCCAAGCCATCAACGATGTCGAAGGTCAGGATGCGCGGATGTTCTACCGCGGGCGCAAAGAGGCCGAGGCCCAGCCAGCGGCCGTTCGACCGCATCGGCAGCGCCATCACCCAGATGGCGGTGGAGGGCCGCGCCAGCTTCGACAGCCTGCGCAACATCGGCAAGGCGGTGGTCTCCGAGCTGATGCAGGAGTTCTACCGGCTCGCGGTGATGAACCCGCTGCGCAACCTGATCAGCGGCGGCAGCCTGCCCACGCTGGGCGACCTGGCCGGGCGCATCCTGGGTGGGTTCGGCGGGGGCTTCGGTGCCAGCCCGACTGTCCAGCCGCCTGTGGTGTTCGGCGGCCTGTATCACACGGGCGGGATCGTCGGCACGGGCGGCGCGGGCCGCATGGTGCCGGCCGATGTGTTCCGCGAGGCGCCGCGCTATCACCGGGGCGGCTTCCCCGGGCTGGCGGCCAGCGAGGTCCCGGCCATCCTCCAACGCGGCGAGGGCGTCTTCACCCCTGAGCAGATGCGCGCCCTCGGCCCCGCGGGCGGCGGTGCGACCATCAACGTCACATTCCAGGGCGGGGACATGGGCAACGACACCGACCGCGCCGCCATGGTCGAGCAGCTGCGCGGCATGGTGCGGCAGGAGATCGACGGCCGCACCCCGGCCATCGTCGAGATGGC
>SKWC01000122.1 GCA_007129145.1 Rubritepida sp. | reverse complement strand
GGCCGCGGCCATCCGCGCCCTGCGTGAGCGCGCCGCCCAGGTGGCGACGGAACTCGGCCTGCGTGTCGCCGCGCTGAACCACCTTTCGGTGGCCGCGGCCGCGCCCCCGCGCAACGCCCTGGTCACGCGCGGCGCGCCCGCCCGCGCGCCCGAGATCGTGGTAACGGTCGAGGTGACCGGCGAATTGCTGCTGCGCCGCTGAAGCCGGCCGGAGGAAGATCCAGATGAGCGAGACGGAAGCCAAGCCAGGGGTCCAGATCGACCGCAACCTCGCCCTCGAACTGGTGCGGGTGACCGAGGCGGCGGCGCTCGCCGCCAGCCGCTTCGTGGGCCGCGGCGACAAGAACGCCGCCGACGCCGCCGCGGTGGAGGCGATGCGCGCCGCCTTCGACAGTGTCGCCATCGACGGCACGGTGGTGATCGGCGAGGGCGAGATGGACGAGGCGCCGATGCTCTACATCGGCGAGAAGGTGGGGCTCTATGCCCGCTCGGGCGGGGGAATGCGCGCGGATATCGCGGTGGACCCGCTGGAGGGCACGTCCATCACCGCCAAGGGCGGGCCCAATGCGATGGCCGTGGTGGCGCTGGCCGGGCGCGGCGGCTTCCTGCACGCGCCCGATGTCTACATGGACAAGATCGCGGTGGGGCCGGGCCTGCCGCCGGGCGTGGTGGACCTCGACCGCGACCCGGCCGAGAACCTGCAGGCGCTGGCGGCGGCCAAGGGCGTGGCGGTGGGCGACCTCACGGTCTGCCTGCTGGACCGCGACCGCCACCGGGACATGGTTAAGGCCTGCCGGACGGCCGGGGCGCGGCTGATGCTGATCCCCGATGGCGATGTGTTCGGCGTGCTGGCGGTGGCCCAGCCCGAGGCCGGCGTGGACATGTATCTGGGCTGGGGCGGCGCACCGGAGGGCGTGCTGGCGGCGGCGGCGCTGCGCTGCATCGGCGGGCAGATGCAGGGGCGGCTGATGTTCGAGGATGAGGCCCAGGTGGCCCGTGCCAATGAGATGGGCATCACCGAGGCGAGCCGCAAATACGGGCTGGAGGAACTGGCCAGCGGCGATGTGATGTTCGCCGCCACCGGCGTCACCACCGGGCCGCTGCTGCGCGGCGTGCGCTTCTTCGCCGGCGGCGCCACCACCCATTCCATCGTGATGCGCAGCAAGTCCGGCACGGTGCGCTTCGTCGAGGGGCATCACAATTTCCGCGTGAAGCCGATCTTCTGATGGAGGCTGCGCTCGGGGTCGAGCGCAGCCTGACAGGGCGCCGCTGGCTGTGGCGGACGGCCGATGCGGGGCTGGCGGGGCGGCTGGCGCGCGCGCAGCAACTGCCCGACCTGCTGGCGCGGCTGCTGGCCGGGCGCGGCGTCACCCCCGAGGCGGCCGAGGATTTCCTGCGGCCCACGCTGCGCGCCCTGCTGCCCGACCCCTCCCGACTGCTGGACATGGATGCGGCCGCCGCGCGCATCGCCGATGCGGTGGAGCGCCGCGAGGCGGTGGCCGTCTTCGCCGACTATGACGTGGACGGCGCCTGCTCGGGTGCGCTGATGGTCGAGGCGCTGCGGCTGTGGGGCCTGCCCGCGGCGCGCCACTACGTGCCCGACCGGCTGGCCGAGGGCTATGGGCCGAACGGCCCCGCCATCGGGCGGCTGGTCGAGGAAGGTGCGCGGCTGATCATCTGCGTGGATTGCGGGATTGCGGCGCATGAGGCGCTTTCGGTCGCGGATGGCCGCGCGGATGTGGTGATCCTCGATCACCACAAGGCCGATGGCGCGCCGCCCGCCGTGGTGGCGGCGGTGAACCCCAACCGCGCGGGCTGCGCGTCGGGGTTGGGACAGCTTTGCGCGGCGGGGGTGGCCTTCCTGGGCGCGGTGGCGGTGCAGCGCGAATTGCGCCGGCGCGGCGCCTTCCGCGGCGGGCAGGAGCCCGACCTGCGCGGTCTGCTCGACCTGGTGGCGCTGGCCACGGTCTGCGACGTCGTGCCGCTGGTGGGGGTGAACCGCGCGCTGGTGACGCAGGGGCTGCAGGTCCTGGCCCGGCGCGAGCGCGCGGGGCTTTCGGCGCTGCTGGACCTTGCCGCATCGCGCGAGGCGCCGAGCGCGCACACGCTGGGCTTCGTGCTGGGCCCACGGATCAATGCGGGCGGGCGGATTGCCGCCCCCGACCTGGGGCTGCGGCTGCTTCTGGAGGCGGACCCGCTGGAGGCGCGGCGCATGGCCGAACGGCTGGATGCGGTGAACCGCGAACGCCAGCAGGTCGAGGCAGGCGTGCTGGCGGCAGCCATGGCCGAGGCCGCGGCGCAGCGCGCGGCGGGCCATGCCGTGCTGCTGCTGCATGCCGAGGGCTGGCACCCCGGGGTCGTGGGGATCGTGGCGGGCCGCGTGCGCGAACGTTTCAACCGCCCGGCATGCGTGGCGGGGCTGAGCGAGGGTGTCGCGAAGGGCTCGGGCCGGTCGGTGCCCGGGCTCGATCTCGGTGCCGCGGTCATCGCGGCGCGCCAGGCGGGGCTGCTGCGGGCGGGCGGCGGGCATGCGATGGCGGCGGGCTTCGCGGTGGAGCAGGCGCGCCTGCCGGAGTTCCATGCCTGGCTCGATGCGGCGCTGGCGCCGGCGCGCGACCTGCCGGACCAGCCGGACATGCTGCTGGAAGGCGCGCTGACGGTGCGCGGCGCGCAGGCGGAGGCGGCGGCGACCATCGGGCGGCTTGCGCCCTTCGGCGCGGGCAATGAGGAGCCGCTGCTGGCCATTCCCCATGCGCGCGTGGTGCAGGCGCGGCGCATTGGGGCCGAGGGGCGGAGCATCCGCGCGATCCTGGAAGGCGAGGATGGCGGGCGCCTGAAGGCGGTGGCCTTCCGTGTCGCGGACGG
>SKWC01000137.1 GCA_007129145.1 Rubritepida sp. | reverse complement strand
CTTCCGTGATCCGCGCGACGGGGCTCGCTATCGCGGGTCGCATGCAGGGCTGCGGCTGATCCTTGGCCATGTGACCGGCGAAGCGCCGGCGCGCCTTCGCTTCACCCACGGCCCCCTCGGCAAGCCGCAGCTGGTGGGCGCGGCGGCGGCATGGGAATTCAGCCTGAGCCACGCCGCCGGCTTCGCCGCCGTCGCGGTCGCCACCTTCCCCGTCGGGGTGGACATCGAGGCGAAGCGCCGGATGGAGGAGGGCGTCGCGGAGCTCATGCTCGCGCCGGCGGAACAGGCGGACCTCGCGCTCATACCGCCCACCATGCGGCAGGCCGCGCTCCTGGCCATGTGGACGCGGAAGGAGGCGGTCGGCAAGGCCATGGGTTGCGGGCTGGACATGGCGCTGGACCGGCTGCGCGTCACATTGCTTCCGCAAGCCCCGGCCGCGCTTCTGGAGATCGGCTGGGCGCCCGGCGAGGCAACGCAATGGCATCTGGCCGCCTTCGAGGCGGAGGGTGGCCTTGTCGGCACGGTGGCGGCCCGACGGCGTGGCTGGCGGCTCGTCCCGGGCGAGGCGTCCGCCCTGAGCCCGCTGCGGGCCTTGCCATGGATGCCGGGGCTGCCCACGCAGGGTGGCGGCTAGCTGCCATTGCCATGGAGGCTCCGTGGCCCTGGCCGCGCCGCGCCGATGGGCGCCGCCCGGCGCAGGATCGAGCCCTATCCGCCGGATCCGAAGCGATCCGCCAGCTTCCTGACGAACGCGCCGGGGAACCGGCGCAGCAGCGGGCGGAACGCAATGCTGCGGTAGCTGGCGATCTCCAGGAAGCGCTCGGGATGGACGATGTCGAGCGGCAAGCCTTGTGCCGCCGCCGCGGTCGCGGCCTGACGGCCAGCCTCGACACGCGCTGGATTGGCGGTTTTCACATAGACCAGAGCATTCTGGCGGTACCACACATGCACAGCCTCATCCGTCCAGAACAGCGGGCGGATGAGGTCGAAGGGCTCGAAGCCCCGGCTGGCGAACTTCGCCGCCCACCAGGATTGCCAGCGTTCCGTGATGTGCCGGTAGCCACCCTGGAAGGGGATGGCTGCTCCGAACAGCACCGTATCCGAGGCGCCCGTCAGGTTCTGGACGAGGCGCTCCGCATCTGCCTCTCGCAGATGTTCCGCGACTTCGAGGCAGATCGCCAGGTCGAAGCTGCCTTCGATCACCCATGGTCCGGTGAAGTCCACGCCGCGATAGTCCTCGCGCGGGAAGCGCAGCGCAGCCGGATCGTTCCAGGGGCCGTCGAGTCCTGCAACCTGCATGACATCGAGCGCCCTGGCTGCTTCCAGCCAATGGCCGTGACCGCAGCCAACGTCCACGACGCTGCGAAAAGGCATAACCGTCGAGAGATGCCGCAGAATCCGCCGCGCGGATTCCTGCGTCCGGTCTCCGTGGGCCATGTGCCAATTCTGATCATAAGCCATGGGCGCCAACTTTTTGTCCGCCGTCTTTTGTGGCGAAACTTCCTGGCAAATCAAGGACAATATGTATTGGCAGAAATTTTTGTCGACGTCGTGGAACTTCTGCGGGTTTGCGTTGTTTTAGAGCTCAGCGGACGAAAAGCATCCAACCAACCACCAACAGCACAACCCAGATCACGGCCGAGACACCAAGGCCGAGCACGATGCCCCGTGCAGGACTTCCAGCGGGGCGCAGCGCCGCTGGCTGCGGCACACGGTCAGCCTGGGCGGCGTGCGCCTGCGCACTTCCCTCAGGAGTGCCTTGATCGTCCACCGCAGCGTCTTGCTTGGCAGCCAACGGCCTCATCCCCAAGGACATTCGCGCAACTCCATGCCAGAGCCTGCAACTGCGCAGGGTCCTGTTGCCCTTGTGTAGCCTATCCGCGGCGCGCTGCCCAATTGTTCCGGTCGCGCCGCCCGCACTGCGTCCGACCTGGGCCGACCATGATCCAGGGCCGGGTGGAGGATAGGCTGGGGGGTGCCCGGCCGCGCATTGCCGATACCATCGCCGCAGCCGCCACCGCCAAACTCACCCCGTCGCCACGCCCGCCTCCACCGGCGGCAGCGGCCGGAAGCCCTCCGGCACCGGGATGTGCGGGTTCTCGGCGACCAGCCGCGACCAGGCGCGCTGCGCCACCGCCTCGGCCTCGCGGATCACGGCGGCCTCATCCATGGTCAGCACCCGGCCCGCGCGCATGATCCAGCGCCCGTCCACCATCACATCCGAGACATCGCCCGCCTGGCCCTGGTGCACGAAGGCGGCCAAGGGGCGCAGGAAGGGCGCCAGATGCGCCCGGTCCACCCGGATCATGATCAGGTCCGCGAGGTTGCCCTCGGCCAGCCAGCCGCCGCCCGCGATGCCCATGGCGCGGTAGCCGTTGCGCGTGGCCCAGCGCAGCGCCTCCTCCGGCGAGGGGTTGCGCCCGTCCTGCCGGCGCACGCGTTCCATGAAGAGGCCGGTGCGCATCACCTCCACCATGTCCTCGGCCATGTTGTCCGTGCCCATGGCGATGTTGCAGCCGGCCTGCTCCATCTCGCACACGCGGGGGGAAAGGCCGCGGCGTGCGGCGATGGCCGAGTTGAAGGCGACATGCGCGCGGCGGCGGCCCAGGATCTGCTCCTCGAAGGGCGCCATGCAGCGGCAATGCGCGCCGATCATGCGGTCATGGATGAAGCCGATGCTGTCCAGGAACTCGGTGGGCGCCATGTTGTGATGCGCCTGGATGGCGGCGACCTCGCCCCAGATCTGGTTCAGGTGGATGGTGCAGACTGTGTCCAGCTCCTGCTGCAGCGCGCGCAATTCGCGCAGCAGCGGCGCCGAGCAGGTGTCGGGCGACCAGGCGGACACACCCACGGTGATGCGCCCCTCG
>SKWC01000244.1 GCA_007129145.1 Rubritepida sp. | reverse complement strand
CGGTCGTTGTCCTGCAGCGCGCCGGCCACGATCTCGCTGGCCGAGGCGCTGCCGCCGTTGATCAGCACGACGATGGGCAGGCCGTTCGTCACGTCGCCGCTGCGGGCATTCCAGCGCTGCGCGTCCTCGGGGCGGCGGGCGCGGGTGGAGACGATCTCGCCGCGCGGCAGGAAGGTGTCGGTCACCTGCACCGCCTGGTCGAGCAGCCCGCCCGGGTTGTTGCGCAGGTCCAGCACCAGGCCGGTCAGCCGGTCGCCGGCCTGCTGGCGCAGCGCGCTGATGGCGCGGCGGACATTGGCCTCGGTCTGCTCGTTGAAGGAGGTGACGCGGATGTAGCCGACGTCGTTGCCCTCCAGGCGGAAGCGGACGATCTGCGGGCGGATCACGTCGCGCACGATCGTGACCTCGATCGGCGCGGGCGTGCCCTCGCGGCGGATGGTCAGGCGCAGCGGGGTGCCGCGCTCGCCGCGCATCTGGTCCACCGCCTCCTGCAGGGTCAGGCCCTGGGTGGTGTTGCCGTTCAGATGCGTGATCAGGTCGCCGGGGCGGATGCCGGCGCGGGCGGCGGGGGTGTCGTCAATGGGCGAGATGACGCGGATGAAGCCCGCCTCCTGCGTCACCTCGATGCCCAGGCCGCCGAACTCGCCGCGGGTCTGCACCTGCATGTCGCGGAAGTTGCGCGGGTTGAGATAGGCGCTGTGCGGGTCGAGCCCGGTGAGCATGCCGTTGATCGCGTTCTCGACCAGGTCACGGTCCGGCACCGGCTCGACATATTCGGCGCGCACCCGCGCGAAGACATCGCCGAACAGCTGCAGCAGCCGGTAGGTCTCGGCCCGGCCGCCATCCGATTGCGCCGAGGCGCCCATCACCATCGGCCCGATCACCAGCGGACCGGCCACCACGCCGACGGCGAAGGCGCCGGCGATAGCCGTGAGGGTGCCAAATTTCCACTTCATCCTGCGCGCCCCATCTCCAACCGCGGGGCCAAGTCCAACCAGACTGGCCGCGTGGCAGGCTAGCATCCCCCGATCCCCCGCGGAAACAACCGATGGCGGCCAGGACGTCCACACCATGTGGCGCGGGGCGGCGGTGGAGCAAGAGCACCAACCCGCCCACCCCGGCCATGGTTGCAGAAACCCCGTGGTTTGCCCCTATGCTGGCCCCGCTGGGGAGTGTTCTGAGCGGATGCGCGATCTCGATCTGCTGCGCCTGGAGCGCCGCGTGGGGCTGATGCTGGCGCCGCTGGCCGAGATGCCGGGCGCGGCGGTCGGCGTGGCCCGCGACGGCATGCTGCTGCTGCGCCGCGCCGCCGGCCTTGCGTCACTGGACCTGCACGCGCCCATCGGCGTGACCACGACCTTCCGGATCGCCTCGGTCTCGAAGCAGTTCACCTGTGCCGCGCTCATGCTGCTGGCGCGGGAGGGGCGGCTTTCCCTGGAGGACCCGCTGGGCCGGCACCTGCCCTGGCTGCCCGCGCCGCTTTCCGCGGTCACGCTGGACCAGGCGATGCGCAACGCGGGCGGGCTGCGCGACATCTTCGACCTCGCGCGGCTGGGCGGGGCGGACCTGTCCACCCCGCTGACCGAGGCGGAGCTGGACGGGCTGATCGCCCGGCAGCGCTGGCTGAACTTCGCCGCCGGATCGCGCTACCTCTATTCCAACACCGGCTTCCGCCTGCTGGGCCAGGTCGTCGAGCAGGCATCCCGCCAGTCGCTCGCCGCCTTCCTGGAGCGGCACATCTTCTCGCCCCTGGGCATGACGCGCACGCGCCACACCCCCGACCTCGGCAGCCCCGCGCCGGGGCTGGCCACCGGCTACCTGCCCGATGCCGGCGGCTGGCGGCGCGCGCCGCACGCCTTCCCGCTGGGCGGCGAGGGTGGACTGGTCTCCGGCGTGGAGGACCTCGCGCTGTGGGCACGGGCGCTGTCGGTCGGTTCGCTCGAACCCGGCCTCGAACCCTTCCTGACCGCGACCGAGCCCTTCAGCCACGGCGCGATGAACCGCTATGCGCGCGGGCTGGAGGTCACGCCCTGGCGCGGCTTCACCACGATCAGCCATGGCGGGCTGTGGCCCGGCTACAAGACCGCCTTCCTGCGCGTGCCGGCGCGGCGGCTGACGGTGATCGTCATCACCAACAACGGCGCGCTCGACGCCGGCCACATCGCGCTCGATGTGCTGGAGGCGGCGCTGCAGGGCGACCCGGATCTGCTGCCCGCCCCGGCGCCGCTGCCCGCCACCGGCATGGCGGGAAGCTGGCTCTGCGAGGAGGCGGGGCTGTCCTTCGACATCGCGGGCGACATCCCCGGCGGGCTGACGCTGACCATGCATGGCGTGCCCATGGCGCTGGTGCCCGGCGAGGACGGGCGGCATGTGGCGCGGCGCGGCGGCTTCCCCCTGCACGCCGCCCCGCCGCGCGGCGATGCGATGGAGGTCGAGTTCGACGCCGGCACGGTGCTGGCCTTCCGCCGTGCCGAAAGGGCCGCGGTGCCCTCGCTGGACGGGAGTTGGCACTGCGCCGAACTGGGCGCGGTGTGGGAAATCGAGGGCGAGGCGGTGCGCGCCACCGGCCCCTGCCGCAGCGCCGGCCCCTGGCGGCTCAGCGCGCTGTCACCGCGGCATCTGCGGGTGCACATGCCCGGCGTGCTCTATGAGGCCTGGGCGGATGCCGTGCTGTCCGCCGATGGCCGCAGCCTGACGGTGAACAGCGGCCGGGCGCGGGGGCTGGTGTTCAGCCGCTGAATTCGGCCGCGACCGCCGCGGCCAGGCGTTCCGCCACCAGCGAGACCTCCGGCAGCCCCATGGGCGTGGACAGCGCACCCGAGCAGTTGGGGGTCAGCAGCACGCCATCGGCCAGCATCCGGCCCTGGAT
>SKWC01000111.1 GCA_007129145.1 Rubritepida sp. | reverse complement strand
ATGGGCGGCTGGCGCTGGGCGGCGATGGGCCGGTGGTGGACTGGGTGCTGCGCATGCGCCGCCTGCCGCGCGACGCCTTCCTGGAAAACCGCGACCGGCTGGACCCCGCGCTGCTGGATGCGCTGGCCGATGCGGTGGTGGCGCTGCACGAAGCCGCCCCACCGCGGCCCGGCGATGGCGCGATGGATGCGACCATCGCGGGCAACCGCGATGCCGCGCTGGCGGCCGGGCTGCCGGTGTCCGCGGTGGAGGAATGGTTCGACGGCGCCCGCGCCGCGCATGAGGCGCTTCGCCCCTGGCTGGCCGCGCGCGCCGCGGCGGGCTTCCGCCGCCGCTGCCATGGCGATCTGCATCTGGGGAACATCTGCCTGCTGGATGGCCGCCCCTGCCCCTTCGACGCGCTGGAATTCGACGAGGCGCTGGCCAGCATCGACGTGGGCTATGACCTGGCCTTCCTGCTGATGGACCTGGAGCAGCGCCACGGGCGGGCGGCGGCGAATCGGGTGATGAACCGCGCCGTCGCGCGCAGCGGCGATGCTGCGATGCTGCGCGGCATGCCGCTGTTCCTGTCGCTGCGCGCGCTGATCCGCGCCCATGTGGCGACCAGGCGCGGCGATGCGGCGGAAGGTGCCGCGCTGCTGGCCGTGGCGCGCGGCTATCTGGACGATGCGCCCCCGCCGCGCCTGGTCGCGGTGGGCGGGCTGATGGGCACGGGCAAGTCGCATCTGGCGCGGCGCATCGCGCCCGATCTCGGCCGCGCGCCGGGCGCGCTGATCATCCGCAGCGACGAGACGCGCAAGCGCCACGCCGGTGTCGCGCCCGAGACGCGCCTGCCCGAATCCGCCTACGGCCAGGCCGAGAACGCGGCCGTCTTCGAGGCGATGACGGCGCTGGCGCGCGAGGCCCTGGCGGGGGGGCAGTCGGTGATCCTCGACGCCGCCTACCAGCGCGCCGAGGAACGCGCCGCCGTGGCCGCGCTGCACCCGGATTTCACCGGGCTGTGGCTTACAGCGCCGCTCGATGTGCTGCGTGCGCGGGTGGCGGCGCGGCGCGGCGACGCCTCGGACGCCACGGTGGCCGTGCTGGAACAGGCCGCCGCACGCGACATCGGCGCGCTGGACTGGCATGCGATAGATGCCTCGGACAACGCCGAGCCCGCGGCGAGGAAGGTGCTGGACTTGCCGGCCCCTCCCTCGCCATAAACCGTTGCACGAATGACAAGAGGTTGGGGGACACCATGGCCTATCGCCGCCTGCTGCTGCCATTGACGGGAACCGCCGCTGGCGAGGCCGCGCTCGCCACCGCGCTGATCGTCGCGCGCGTCTGGAACGCGCATGTGCATTGCCTGCATGTGCGCGTGGATGCGCGCGATGTCGCGCCGCTGGCCGGTGAGGGCCTGTCGGGCGCCATGATCGAGGAGATGATGGCCGCGACCGAGCGCGAGAGCGGCGACCGCGCCGCCCGCGTGCGCGCCCTGTTCGAGCAATTCGCCGCCACCGCGGGTGATGTCGCCATCGCCAATTCCGCCGAGACCGCGCTGAAGTCGGGCGGGCCCACGCTCTCCTTCGAATCCATCGCGGGGCGCGAGGAGGATGTCGTGGCGCAGCAGTCGCGCCTCTATGACATGGCGGTGGTGCCGCACCCCGAGGCGGGCGAGGATGTGAACAGCTCCGACGCGCTGCATGCGGTGCTGTTCGACAGCGGCCGGCCCGTGCTGATCGCCCCGCGCGTGGCGCCGCAGACCATCGGCACGCGGGTGTGCTGCGCCTGGAACGGCACCGCCGAGAGTGCGGCCGCCATGGCCGCCGCCCTGCCCTGGCTGCACCGCGCCGAGGCGCGGCGCATCCTTTATGCCGATGAATACCAGCGGCGCGGCCCCGGGGTGGAGGGCATCCTCGCCTATCTGCACTGGCATGAGATCACCGCGGAGGCCGAGCTCTTCAAGCCGATCAGCAAGGATGTCGGCGCGGGGCTTCTGGCGGGCGCAACCGAGTTCAACGCCGACCTGCTGTGCATGGGCGCCTACAGCCATTCGCGGCTGCGCCAGCTCATCCTGGGCGGCGTCACCCGGCATGTGCTGGAGAAGTCGGAGATCCCGGTGCTGATGTGCCGGTAGCGGCGCGGGGCTAGCGCCCCACCGCCTGGCGGGCCAGCGCCACCAGCAGGTCGAGGGTGGGCGTCGCCACCCCCGCCTGGCGGGCAAGTTGCAGCGGCACCTCGAACAGCGCGTCGAACTCCAGCCCCCGCCCGGCCTCGAAATCCTGCAGGATCGACGGCTTGTGGGCGATGGTGACCGAGCGCAGCGCGTTGCGCTCGAAGCCCTCCGGCAGGGGGTGACTCAGGGCGGCGGCGATGGAAGCGGCCTCGGCCACCACGCGCCGCGCCGCCTCCAGAACCACCGGATCGGCGAAGGTGGACTTCATGTCACGCCGGGTGATCAGGCAGATCGGCCCGTTGCTGAGATTGTTCACCAGCTTGGTCCAGAGGTCGGTGCGGATGGCGGGGCTGACGCGCCCATCCATCCCGCCCGCGGCCAGCGCCTCGGCCAGCGTGGTGGCGCGCGGGCTGGCGCGCCCGTCCAGCTCGCCCAGGATCAGCCGGTTGGCCGCGGTCTGCACCCGCACCACGCCGGGCTCGGTGACGGTGCAGGCCGACCAGACGACGCCGCCCAGCACCTGCGCCAGCGGGACGGCGGCGCGCGCCACCCCCGCGGGGTCGAGCAGGGGAAGATCCTCGCCCCACCACCAGGGGATGCCGTTCAGCACGAAGACCACGGGCGTCTCGGGCCCGAGCAGCGGCGCCAGCGCGGCCGCTGCGGCAGGCACGGCCGGGGCCCTCACCGTGACCAGCACTGCGTCCTGCGGGCCGAGT
>SKWC01000194.1 GCA_007129145.1 Rubritepida sp. | reverse complement strand
GCCGGTCTTCTACAGCGCGGGTCTCCTCCCGCCAATGGCTTTCATCGGCAACCCAGCCCGGGCGCTGCGCGACATAGGTCCAGGTGCGGATGAATGCCAATCGTTTGGACAGCGTGTCGATGTCGCCGTCGGTGCGGTCGATGCGGGCGATGTTGCGCGCCAGCCATTCAGGCGGCACCGCGCCGCCCTCATGCAGGAAACCGAAGAGGCGCGCGAGCAGGCCCGCGTGTTCGGTGGGCGAGATGCCGCGGAAGTCCGGCACGCGGCACACCTCCCACAGCAGCTTCACGTCGCGAGCGTCGCGCAGGCGGGCGCGCACCTCCGGCATCTCGGCCAGGGCGCGCAGGGCCACCATGTCATCGGCCTCGCGCACACGCGTGAGCCAGTCGTCGGTGGTGTGGCGTTCCAGCGCCGAGATCAGCCGCTCGGCGCTGCCGAACTCCAGATCGGCGTTGCGCCAGTGCAGCTTGCGCACGGGCTCGAAGCGGTGCTCCTCGATGGCGGTGACGACCTCCTCGGCCAGCGGGCGGGCCTCGCCGGTGACGCCGAAGCTGCCGGGCGTGGTGTGGCGGCCCGCGCGCCCGGCGATCTGGGCAAGCTCGCCGGGGATCAGCGGCCGCATGCGCCGCCCGTCGAACTTTGCGGTGGAGGAGAAGGCGACATGCCGGATGTCGAGGTTCAGCCCCATCCCGATGGCATCCGTCGCCACCAGATAATCCACGTCGCCGTTCTGATAGAGCGCCACCTGCGCGTTGCGGGTGCGGGGGGAAAGCGCGCCCATCACCACCGCGCAGCCGCCCTTGGTGCGCCGGATCAGCTCCGCGATGGCATAGACGTTCTCCACCGAGAAACCGACGATGGCGCTGCGCGGCGGCATCCGGCTGATCTTGCGCACGCCGGTGTAGGTCAGGGCCGAGAATCGCTCCCGCCGCAGGAACTGCACGCCGGGGACGAGGGCTGCGATGGCCCCGCGCATGGTGTCGGCGCCCAGAAACAGCGTCTCGTGCAGGCCGCGGGCGGCCATCAGCCGTTCGGTGAAGACATGGCCGCGGTCGGGGTCGGCGCAGAGCTGGATCTCGTCCACCGCGAGGAAATCGGCGCCGATGCCCACCGGCATCGCCTCGGTGGTGCAGACCCAGTACTGGGTGCGGTTGGGGACGATGCGTTCCTCGCCCGTGACCAGCGCCACGACGGAGGGGCCGCGCAGGGCCACGATGCGGTCATAGACCTCGCGCGCGAGCAGGCGCAGCGGCAGGCCAATGACTCCGGTGCGGTGGGCCAGCATCCGGTCGATGGCGTAATGGGTCTTGCCGGTGTTGGTGGGGCCCAGAACCGCCGTGACACGGCCCCGTTCGCGGACGTCGTCGCGCATCGCTCCTCCGGCCCGTGGGGGGTGGTGGGGCGCCGCCCCGGCCCGTCAGGTGTCGCGGCCGGAGACGCGAGCCTCCAGCCGGGCGACGCTTCTGCTTATGACGGGCTGATGGGGATGTATAGTCCGCGCCGCGCGGAACACCTCCAGCGCCTGCGCCTCGCGGCCCGTCTCCTCGAGAATCAGGCCAAGGCCGGCCATGGCGGCGAAATGGCTGGGGTTGAGCGCCAGCGCGCGCCCGAGATCGGCCACCGCGGGACCGTAATCACCGCGCTCATAGAAGGCCGCGGCGCGGGCGTTCCAGCCCTCGGCGAAGTCGGGGGCGTGGTCGGTCAGCGCGGTCAGGTGGTCGATGGCGGCCTCCGCGTCGCCGGCCTCCAGCGCGGCGCGGCCGCGTTGCAGCAGCAGGTCCATCGCCGCCGACCCCGACTTCGACCATTCGTTCAGGATGCGGCTCTCGACCCGGTCCCAGCGGTCCAGCTCCGGGTCGGACAGGCGCTGCAGCAACTCGCCCACGCCATCGGCCAGCGCGGGCGCCGGCAACGCCAGCGCTGCGGCAAGAAAGGCGTTGAGGAGGGGGCGTGATCGGACCATGCTGGGAATGATAGCGGCCCGCCGGCAAAAGGCGAGGGGGGCAAACTTCACGTTCGGGCCATGGCAGCGCCCGCGGACACGAGGCAGGGGAGCGGACGCATGGGCGGGGTCATCGACAGGGCGCTGGAGGCGATGCGGGCAAAATTCGCCGATGGCTTCGAGGGTTCGGCGAAGTTCGTCATCGGCTCCGAGGGCGCGGTGATGGTGGACGAAGCCGGCGTGCGCGCAACGGGCGACGAGCCCGCGCAGGTCACCCTGACGGCCGAGACCGAGACCTTCCGTGCCATTCTGGAAGGCGAGCTGAGCCCCACCATCGCCTTCATGACCGGCCGCCTGACGGTGGAGGGCGACATGGGGCTGGCGCTGCGGCTGGCCAACCGGATGGGATGACGGCGGGCCCGGTGGACAGCGCGCCGTTCCATGCGGATCTGGCCGGCGGGCCAGCGGGCGGGCAGGCCGTCTGGCTGCACGCGTCCGATGGGGTGCGGCTGCGCGCGGGGCTGTGGCCCGGGGCAGGGCGAGGCACGGTGCTGCTGCTGCCCGGCCGGACGGAGGTGGTGGAGAAATACGGCACTGTCGCGGGCGATCTGACGGCGGCGGGCTGGGAAGTGGTGACGCTGGACTGGCGCGGGCAGGGGCTGTCGGACCGGGTCGGCGGCGATCCCGGCCTGGGCCATGTCGTCCGCTTCGAGGACTATCAGGCGGATGTCGCCGCGCTGCTGGCGCTGGCGGAGGGGCTGCCCAGGCCTTGGGTGATGCTGTCGCATTCCATGGGCGGGTGCATCGGGCTGCGGGCGCTGACGCGGGGCCTGCCGGTGGCGGCGGCGGCGTTCAGCGCGCCGATGTGGGGGCTGCCGCTGAGCCGCGTGGTGCGGTTGTCGGTGCGGGCCATGGCGCTGGCAAGCGGGCTGCG
>SKWC01000269.1 GCA_007129145.1 Rubritepida sp. | reverse complement strand
GCCTCGCAGTGCTGGCGCGCGACCTGGGCCAGAGCGCGGGGCCGCCCACCATCGTGGTGTGCCACCACCCGCTGCGCCACGCCCCCTGGGCGCGCTATCGCGGGATGCCGCGCGGGGCCCGGCGCACCATCCGGCTGCTGCGCGAGCAGGGGGTGGCGGCGGTGCTGTGCGGGCATCTGCACAAGGCCGAGGTCACGCCCCTTTCGCCCACCGGCCCGCTGCAGGTGATGGGGCCGAGCGGGCTGTCGCGGCGCGGCGGGCGGCCGATGGGCTGGAACCTGATCGAGATCGAGGGCGAGCACCTGCACGTCGCCACGCGCGAGATGACGCCGCGCGGCTGGCAGGTGCGCGCGCAGCAGGGGATGGAGCACCTGCCGATCGGCTGAGCGTGGCTTGCCGGGGCGGGCGGCAGGCGTAGATTGCACGGCAGACAGATTGCACGGGAACACCGCCATGGATGTGAACCAGCCCACCCTGCCCTCCGAGGAGACCCGGATGCTGCAGGACCTCGTGCGGAAATTCGTGGACCGCGACGTGATCCCGCTGGAGCCCGCCGTGCTGAAGCGCGAGGCCGAGGGTGGCGGCTTCCGCCTCTCGCCCGAGGAGGAAGCCGGGCTGATGGCGCGCTGCCAGGAGCTCGGCCTGTGGGGCCTCGACGTGCCCGAGGAGTTCGGCGGCGCGAACCTGCCCCTCATGTCGCTCGCCGTCGTCGAGGAGGAGATGGCGCGCGCCTGCGTGCCCTTCACCATCCCGCCCGACAGCCCGAACCTGCACATGATGCTGGCGGTGGCGAGCCCGATGCAGCGCGAGCGCTACCTCGCCCCCTATGCGCGCGGCGAGGCGCGTTCGGCCATGGCGATCTCGGAGCCAGGCGCCGGCGGCGATCCGGCGGGCATGACCACCCGCGCCGTCCGCGACGGCGACGACTGGATCATCAACGGCCGCAAGATCTGGGTCTCGAACGTGCCCAAGGCGGATTTCATCATCCTGATGGCCCGCACCGGCGAGGGGAAGCGCCAGGAGGGCATCACCGCCTTCATCGTCGAGAAGGGCACGCCCGGCTTCGTGGTCGAGCGCGAGATCCGCATGATCGGCGGGCGCTCGACCTATGAGCTGGTGTTCGAGGATTGCCGCGTGCCGCACGCCAATGTGCTGGGCGAACTCGGGCGCGGCTATGCGCCGATGCAGCTGCGCCTGAACGTGCGGCGCATGCAGATGGGCGCGCGCTGCGTGGGGATGGTGCGCCGCGCCATCGAGATCATGGCGGACCACGCGCAGAACCGCGTGACCTGGGGCGTGCGCCTGGCCGACCGCCAGGCCATCCAGTGGTTCGCCGCCGAGGCGGTGATGGAGATGCATGCGGTGCGGCTGATGGTGAACGACCTGGCCGCGCGGCTGGATGCGGGTGCCGATGTGCGGATGGAGGCGTCCATCCTGAAGGTGCGCGCCACCGAGATGGCGCAATCCGTGATCGACAACGCGATGCAGACCCTGGGTGCCATGGGCATGACCAAGGAGCTGCCCTTGCAGCTGATGGCGCAGCAGGTGCGGCTGGCGCGCATCTATGAGGGCCCCTCGGAGGTGCACCGCAGCGCCATCGGCCGGCGCACCCTCGGCTCGAAGGTCTGAGCGGGATGGGCGGGGCGGCGGCGCGGCCGCTCGAGGGCATCACCGTCCTCGACCTCGGGCACATCTACCAGGCGCCCTATTGCGGGTTCCTGCTGGCGATGGCGGGTGCGACCGTCATCAAGATCGAGCCCCCCAGCGGCGAGCCGCTGCGCCGGCGCACCAAGGTGGCCGGGGGCTCCGTGCCCATGGCCATGCTGAACTCCAACAAGCTCGGCCTGTCGCTGGACCTCAAGAACGCCGAGGGGCGGGAGGTGTTCTTGCGCCTCGTGGACCGGGCCGATGTGGTGATCGAGAACTTCGCCCCCGGCGCGATGGACCGGCTGGGCCTGGGGCATGCGGCGCTGCGGGCGCGCAACCCGCGGCTGATCTATGCCGCGGCCTCCGGCTATGGGCGCACGGGTCCGGACCGCGATCGCCTCGCCATGGATCTGACGGTGCAGGCGGCGGCCGGGATCATGCACACCACGGGCTTCGCCGACGGCCCGCCCACCAAGGCCGGCCCCACCGTCTGCGACTTCCTGGGCGGCACGCATCTCTATGGCGCGCTGATGACGGCACTCTTCGCGCGCGAGCGCACGGGCGAGGGCGCCTATGTGGAGGTGGCGAT
The DNA here is from genome assembly GCA_007129145.1 of Rubritepida sp. Classification (GTDB taxonomy): domain Bacteria; phylum Pseudomonadota; class Alphaproteobacteria; order Acetobacterales; family Acetobacteraceae; genus Roseococcus. The sequence goes on along the minus strand of SKWC01000269.1, from coordinate 644 downwards.
GCAGGACGCGGCCTATGCGACGCTCGCTTCCGCGATCGGGATGCATTTCGGCCGGGAGCGCGAGGGCGTGCCGCCGCGCACCGGCAACCGCCATGCGGGCCTCGCGATGGCGCCCTACAATGTCTATCCGGCCGTGGATGGCTGGATCGCCATCATCGTGGTGACCGAGCACCATTGGAGCCGGCTGGTCGAGGCGATGGGGCGGCCGGAACTCGCCTCCGACCCGCGCTTCGCCTCCAACCCCGAGCGGGTGCGCCACATGGAGGTGGTGGACGCGCTGATCGGGGAATGGTCCGCCACGCTGACGCGCGCCGAGCTGGAGGCGCTGACGCGCAAGCACGGCGTGCCCGCCGCCCCGGTGCGCACGCTGGAGGAGGTGCTGGAGGACCCCGGCATGCATGAGCGCGGCATGCTGCGCTGGGTGGACCACCCGGAGGTCGGGCGGGTTGTGTTGCCGGCCACGCCGCTGCGCATCGCAGGCGCCGAGGTGCCGGAATTCGCACCCAGCCCCTTCCTGAACCAGCATGAGGCTGCGGTGCTGGAGGGGATGCTGGGCCTTGATGCCTCCGCCCGCGAGGCGCTGCGCGCGGCGGGCGCGCTGGGGCCACGCTGGGACGATTCCCGGGCGTGACAATCATGCGGCG
>SKWC01000242.1 GCA_007129145.1 Rubritepida sp. | reverse complement strand
CCGCCGTGAACAGGTCGCGCGCCAGCCCGCTGCGCTCGGCCAGCGTGCCCATCAGGATGAACAGCGGGATGATGCCGAGCGTGTTGCTGGCGAAGAGGTGGAAGGGCGTGGTCTTGAGGAAATTGGCCAGTGCCGTGGCGTCCAGCACATGCGCATAGCCCGCGCCGCCCACCAGAAGCATGGCCAGCGCGACCGGCGCACGCAGCGCGATCAGCCCCAGCAGGGCGGCGAAGCCCGCCGCCGCCAACGGCCAGTCGGCACCCGTCACCGGCGGCGTCGCGGCAGCGCCGCCACCCCCGCCAGCAGGAAGCAGAAGGCGCCGAAGCCCACCGCCCAGAAGATCGGCAGGCCGAGCAGCCCCATGGAGCGCATGTTGTCGCGCCAGGCATCCAGCGCGCCCACCGCCAGCCGCGCGGCGAGGAACCACAGCACGGCCGCGAACAGCAGCAGCCAGAGCGCATCCAGCGCGGCCTGCGCGCGTGCGGGCAGCCAGGCGGTCAGCCCTGCCGCGCCGACATGGGCGCGTTGCCGCGTGGCCCAGGGCATGCAGGCGAAGATGCCCACCCCCACCGCCAGCGAGACGATCTCGAAATCGCCGCGCAGCGGCTGCCCCACCAGCCAGCGCAGCAGCACCGAGACGGCCGTGACCCCGGCCGCCAGCAGCAGCGCCGCGCCGCCCAGCAGCGCGAGCGCCCGGGTCAGCGCGTGAATCAGGCTACGCCCTCGCCGTGGCGCGCCACCAGGGCGCGGGCGCGGTCGAGAAGCCCGGCGCCATCCACGCCCTGCGCGGCCATCGCCGCCACCCAGGCCTCGATGACGGGGGCGGTGCGCTCGGCCCAGCGGGCGGCCTCGGTGGCGTCGAGTTCCACCACGCTGTTGCCGGTGCGATCGCGCACCATGGCCTCCACCGCGGCGGATTGCGCGTCCCAGGCACGGCCGGCGAGTGCCGCCACCGCCTGGCCGGAATTCGCATCCAGCACCGCGCGCAGATCCGCGGGCAGGCCCTCGTAGCGGGCGCGGTTCATCACCAGCAGCATCGACGCGCTGTAGAAGGTGGGGCTGGTGGCGAATTGCGCGTGGTGGCTGGTCAGCTCCTGGAGGCGGATGGCGGGCACCACCTCCCAGGGGACCACCGCGCCGTCTATGGCGCCCTGGGCCAGCGCCTCGGGCACCTGGGGCACCGGCATGCCGATGGGCGCGGCACCCAGCGCGCGCAGCGCCTCGCCCGCCTGGCGGGTGGGGAAGCGCAGCCTGAGGCCGGACAGATCCTCCAGCCGCGTCACCGGGCGGCGGGCATGCACCACGCCCGCGTCATGCGCCCAGGCGCCCAGGATGTGGGTGTCCGGATAGTCGGCGGCGATGGCGCCCTCGGTCAGCAGCGTCTGCACCGCGCGGGCGTTCACCGCGGCGCGGCGATGCGCGACGAAGGGAAGCTCGATCACCTCGGTGCGCGGGAAGCGGCCGGGGGTGTAGCCGGGCAGGGTCCAGACGATGTCGGCCACGCCGTCGCGCGCCTGGTCATAGAGCTGCGGCGGCGCACCGCCCAGCTGCATGGACGGGAAGATGCGGATGCTGAGCCGCTCCTCGCTCTGCTGCGACACCTGCTCGGCCCAGGGCGCCAGGAAGTGGCGGTGCGCGTTGGCCACCGGCGGCAGGAAGTGATGCAGGCGCAGCGTGATCGGCTGGGCCCAGGCGCGGCCCGCCGCCAGCACGGCGGGCGCGGCGAGCAGGAGGATGCGGCGGGTGGCCATGGCGTGGTCGTGTCCCCGGTGTTGTTGTGCCGCCTGCGCTAACGCGGAACGCCCCCCCCTTCAAGCGCCGGGCCTTGGGCGCGCTGGACGCGGCACGCCTTCCGGCCAAGGATGCGCCGGTCAGGGGAGGCAGCCATGGCACAGGCGGTGCGGCCGGCATGGCTCGCGGTGGCACCCTTCGTCTTCGTCACGCTCTGGTCGGGCGGCTTCACCGCCATCGCGCTGTGCCTGCCGCATGTCGAGCCGCTGACGCTGCAGGTGCTGCGCTATGCCGCGGTGGTGGCGCTGCTGCTGCCGCTGTGGCTGGTGCTGCGCCCCGCGCTGCCGGATGGGGCGACGCTGCGCCACCTCATCCGCATGGGGCTGCTGGTGCAATTCGCCTATTTCGCCTCGATGAACCTCGCGATGAAGGCGGGGATGGGGGCGGGCACGCTGGCGCTGCTCATCGGGCTGCAGCCGGTGGTGGTGGCGGCACTCGCGCCGCGCGTGACGGGCGACCCGCCGCTGGATCGCCGCGGCTGGCTGGGGCTCGGGCTTGGGCTGGTCGGTGCGGCGCTGGTCATCACCTCGGGCTCGGGGCTGGCGGCCGCCGGCTGGGCGGGGCTGTTCTTCGCGCTGCTGGCGCTGGTGGTGATGACGGCGGGCGCGCTGCTGGAGCGCCGCTCGGGCCGGGCCACCCATCTGGTCACGGCCAACCTCGTGATGTGCGCGGTGGCGCTGGCCGCCACCCTGCCGCTCGCGCTGCTGCTCGAGGGCATGCGCGTCGAATGGGCGCCCGGGCTGTTCATCGGCCTGGGCTACATGGTGCTGGTGAATTCGCTCATCTCGCTCAGCATCCTGTTCTTCATGCTGCGCCATGGCGAGGCTGCGCGCGCCTCCTCCGTCTTCTTCCTGGTGCCGCCCCTGGCCGCGCTGATCGCCTGGGGCGTGCTGGGCGAGGCGATGGCGGGCCAGGCGCTGCTGGGCACGGCGGTGGCAGTCGTGGGCGTGGCCCTGGTGGTGCGGCGGCGTTGACCCGGCCGCCCGCCCGCGCCAGCCTCCATGCAGGAGGAACCATCCGATGCCCCATGCCGGCCTGAACTTCGGCATCTTCCTCGCCCCCTTCCACCGGCTGGGCGACAACCCGACGCTGGCGCTGGCGCGCGACCTCGAACTCATCGAGGCGCTGGACGGGCTCGGCTTCGACGAGGCCTGGATCGGCGAGCATCATTCCGCCGGCTGGGAGACCATCGCGAGCCCCGAACTCATGATCGCCGCCGCCGCCGAGCGCACCAGGCACATCCGCCTGGGTTCGGGCGTCACCTCGCTGCCCTACCACCACCCCTTCCTCGTGGCGCAGCGCTTCGTGCAGCTGGACCACATGACCCGCGGCCGCGCCATGCTGGGCTGCGGGCCGGGGGCGCTGGTGTCGGACGCCTACATGATGGGCATCGAGGCGCGCACCCAGCGCCCGCGCATGGAGGAATCGCTCGCCGCCATCACCCGGCTGCTCGCCTGCGAGGAGCCGGTGACCATGAAGACCGACTGGTTCGAGCTGCGCCAGGCCCGGCTGCACCTCGCACCCTACACCCATCCGCGCTTTCCCATCAGCGTCGCCTCCTCCACGACGCCATCGGGCGCGCTGGCGGCCGCGCGGCATGGGCTGGGGCTGATCTCGCTCGGCGCAGGGCTGCCGGGCGGGCCGCAGAAGCTGGCCGAGCAGTGGCGCATGGCCGAGGCGGAGGCCGCGAGGCACGGGCATCGCATGGACCGCGCGAACTGGCGCCTCGTGGTCAACATGCATTGCAGCGACGACGACGACCAGGCCATGGCCGAGGTCCGCCACGGCGAGCGGCTGGAGACCGAGACCTATTTCGGCGAGACCCTGGGCCGCCCGCCGACCCGCGCCGAGGACCCGCTGCGCGCGGGGCTGGCGGCCGGCACCACGCTGGTGGGCAGCCCCGAGACGGTGGCGAAGGGTATCGCGCGGCTGCTGGAGTTCACCGAGGGTGGGGCGGGCGGCATCCTGTTTCGCAGTCACGAATGGGCGGACCGCCGCCAGACCCTGCACAGCTATGAGCTGTTCGCCCGCTGGGTGATGCCGCGCTTCCAGGGATCGCTGCGCATGCCCACCGAGAGCCGCGAATGGTGCGTGGCCGAGCGCGAGGGCATCTTCGCCCCCAACCTCGAGGCGCTGAAGCAGGCCTTCCGCGACGCCGGCCAGGCGGTGCCCGAGATGGACCGCCTGAAGCTGCGGGAGCGCGCGCCCGGCGAATAGGCGCTAGGGCAGCTCCACCGTCAGGGCCAGCAGCCGGAAGCTCTGCGTCTTGCCATGGCCATCGAGGTTGAGCGCGCCATTCACCCCGCCCTCCAGCGCGTTCTCGACCACGAAGTTGAAGGCGTGGATCAGCGGCAGCTCGTAGCGGGTGCAGGCGGTGGCGCCGCGGTGGCGGAACAATTCCAGCACCCGCGCCTCGGTGACCTGGGCGGCGATCAGCGGGTAATGCGCCGGGTCATAGGGCATCAGGGACAGGTTCAGCCGGTTGCCCTTGTCGCCGGCGCGGCTGTGGGCGATGCGGTGCAGCGGGACCATCGGCATCAGGCGATCTCCCGCGCGGGCAGGACGGTGACGCGGGTCGGCACCGCCTCGCGCGGGACGAGGTGGCTGCGCGTGAGGATGCGCGGGCTGACGCGCAGCCGCGCGCCACCCGTGCCGGCGGCGCCGCAGCACAGCAGCGCCAGCACCTCGCGCGATGCCTGGTCGGCGTCGTCGCGGCTGGTGGCCTCGACGGCCAGGCGCACCCGGATCTCCTCGGGCTCCGCCCCCGCATGGCCGCGCCACAGCGCGCCCTGGTCGCTGTCATGCACCGCACCCAAGCCGATGAGGTCCACCCGCGCGCGCAGCACACCGAGGCCGCGGATGCGCAGCCGCTCCAGCAGCACATCGGCGGTGGCCCGCGCGCGCGCCAGCGCGTTCGGCCCCGCGAGGCTGACCTCGCCCTCGCCCAGCCAGCTGCCCTCGAAGCAGGCGGTCGCCTTCAGCGTCGCGGGGCGCGGATGGCCGCGCATCCCCGCCACCGCCACCCGGTCCGGACCCTGCTGCGCCAGGGTCACGCCGGTGATGTCCAGCACGACATCGGGGGTGAGGTAGGCGGCCGGATCGTGCAGCTCATAGAGAAGCTGTTCCTTGACCGTGCGCAGGTCCACGAGGCCGCCGGTGCCCGCGGGCTTGGTGATGACAAGCCCGCCCTCGGCGGTGACCTCCGCGATGGGAAAGCCGATGTTGGCGGGGTCGGGGATGTCCTTGAAGCCCGGGTCCCAGAACACGCCGCCGGTGACCTGGCTGCCGCATTCCAGCAGATGCCCCGCCGTGGCGCCCACCGCCAGCGCGGCCCAGTCATCCGCCGCCCAGCCGAAGTGATGCATGAGCGGCGCGATGGCGAGTGCGGGGTCGCTGGTGCGCCCGGCCACCACCACATCCGCGCCCCGGGCCAGCGCCTCGGCCAGCGGCTCGGCGCCGAGATAGGCATTGGCGGCCACGAGGTTCCACTGCCCCATTTCCAGCCCCACATCGGCCTCATGGGGCGCCAGGTTGCCGGCAGCCACCAGCGCCGTGACGTCATCGCCCTCCACGAGGCCGATTCGCAGACCCGGCAGGCCCTGCGCCATGGCCAGCCGCGCCACCGCGCGGGCCGCGGCGGGCGGATTCGCCGCGCCCCAATTGCCCAGCAGCGGGATGCGATGCGCGGCGGCGTCGCGCAGGATGGGCGCCAGCAGCCGTTCCAGCATGGGCTCGTAGCCGGCCTCGGCGTCGCGCCGGCGCTCCAGCTGTGCCAGCGCGATGGTGCGCTCGGCCAGGGTCTCGAAGAACATGGCTGCAGGGCCGCCGGCGGCGATCAGCGCGCGCAGCACCGGAATCGGTGCGTCCAGTCGGTCGCCGGAGAATCCGGCACCATTGCCGATGCGGAACAGGCTCATGCCATGAGGGTTCATGGACCGCCGCCGCGGTCAAGCGGCAGGATGCGCAAGTGAAGGAAAACCTTCATCTTCCACACGCATGGGTGGCGGGGGATGTGGCGTGATCGCGCTTGCCTAGCGCTTCATTCCGCTCCTAAGCTTTGCACCGTCGAAGAAACAAGGAAGGTCAGCGCCATGCGCTTCTCCCAGATGGCCCTTGCGGCCACAGTCACCGCGGCGCTGGCCGTGGCTCCCGCCGTCGCGCAGAACTTCAACCTGCCGCCCACCTTCGGCACGGTGAACCTCCAGGCCGGCTTCATGCCCGATCCGCACCGCACCGCCCTGCAGGCGGGTGGACCGATTCGCGCGACCAGCGCCCTGGGCCGCGATTGCACGGGGAACATCGCCGAAGCGCCGGATGTGCGGCTGAACTACAGCGCGGGCGGCTTTCCGCTCTACATCTTCGCGCGCAGCAGCGCGGACACCACGCTGGTGGTCAACCTTCCGGACGGGTCCTGGATCTGCAACGACGATTTCGACGGGCTGAACCCGGGGATCGTGCTCAACCGCCCGCCCTCCGGCCAGTATGATATCTGGGTTGGCACCTGGGGCGGCGGCATCGCCCCGGCCGAACTCGGCATCTCCGAGATCCCGCCGCGCCGCTGACGCGGGCCAGGCGGGGCGCGGCCTTCGGGTCGCGCCCCGCAGTCTCGCCCCGCAGTCTGAGCACGTCGTCGCGCGCCTCAGCCCAGCGCGCGCAGCCCCTGCGCCAGATCGGCGCGCAGGTCCTCCACATCCTCGAGCCCGATGTGGATTCGCACCGTCTGCCCCCCGAATTCCCCGGTCCCCGCGGTGCGGGTGATGAAGCCGGTGGTGGGCAACGCCAGGCTCTCGAATCCGCCCCAGCTCGCGCCGATGCCGAACAGCGTCAGGCTGTCCACGAATCGGAACATGTCCTCCTGGCCGTAGCGCGGGTCGAGCACGATCCCGAACAATGAGCACGCGCCGGTGAAGTCGCGCTTGAACAGCGCGTGCTGCGGGTGCGAGGGCAGGGCAGGGTGCAGCACCTGCTTCACCTGCGGCTGGCGCTCCAGCCATTGCGCGATCTCGATGGCCGCGGCCTCCTGCGCGCGCAGCCGCAACGCCATGGTCCGCACGCCGCGCAGCGCCAGCCAGCAATCATCGGGGCTGGCGTAATGCCCCATGGTCGAGGATGCGGCGCGCACCGCACGGTGGTCCTCGTCGCTGTTGACGGTGACGCTGCCCAGCAGGATGTCGCTGTGCCCGCCCACATATTTCGTCAGCGCCTGGATCGAGACATCCACCCCGTGCCGGAAGGGCTGGAAGTTGTGGATGCCCCAGGTGTTGTCCATCAGCACCTTGGCCCCGCGCGCATGGGCGGCGCGGGCGATGGCGGGGATGTCCTGCAGCTCGAAGGTGTGGCTGCCGGGGCTCTCGGTATAGACCACCTTGGTGTTGGGGCGGATCAGTGCGGCCATGGCGGCCTCGTCCACCGTGGGGTCGTAGAAGGTCGTCTCGATCCCCCAGCCCACCATCATGGTCGAGGCGATGTTGCGCGCCGGGCCATAGACGTTGTCGGGCATCAGGCAGTGGTCGCCGGCCTTCAGATAGGCCAGCAGCGGCACCACCACGGCCGCCAGGCCCGTGCCGACGATGGTGCAGCGGCTGCCGCCCTCGATCTCGGCGATGGTGTCCTCCAGCGCGTAGTGGGTGGGCCCCCCCTGCGTGCCATAGGTCATGTGCTGGTCGAAGCGCTTGGCCGCCCCGTCGCGCCGCGCCGCGCAATCCGGGTGCAGCACGGTCGAGCCGCGATGCACCGCCGGGTTCACGAAGCCATGGATGCGCACGCCCGCCCGCCCCGCATGGCTCATGCGGGTGGAGAAGCCGTGGCGGGAGTGTTGGTCGTCGGGCATCAGCCGGTCACCTTCTCGGTTTCGGGACGGCCCGCCCATTCCGTCCAGGAGCCGTCATAGACGGCGGGCTCGGGAAGGCCCGCCCGGACGGCGGCGAGTGCGAGGATGCAGGCGGTCACCCCGGTGCCGCAGCTGGTCACGATGGCCTGGCCGCCCGTCGCGCCGGCCTGTGCGAGGCGCGCGCGCAGCGCCTCGGGCGGCAGCATGGTGCCGTCGGGATGCTGCAACTCATTGTAGGGCAGGTTCACCGCGCCGGGCATGTGGCCGGAGGGCAGGCCGGGGCGCAGCTCGGGCGAGGCGCCGGTGAAGCGGCCGGCGGCGCGCGCATCCAGCACCAGCGCCGCGCGATCGGCCACCAGGCGCTTCATGTCGCCCAGCCCCACCACGCGGCGGGCCACGAAATCGGCCCGGTAGGTGGCGGGATGCGGCGCGGCGGGCTTGCCCGAGGCGGTGGCGCGGCCCTCCTTCACCCATTTCGGCAGGCCGCCATCCAGCACCGCCGCCTTCGCATGGCCGAACAGCCGCATCAGCCACCAGCCCCGCGCCGAAGAGGCGATGCCCTTCTGGTCGTAGAACACCACGCGCGAGGCGTTGGAGACGCCCATCTCGCCCATCAGCCGCTCGAAGCGGCCGGCGGCGGGGATCATGTGCGGCAGCGGCGAATCCGGGTCGGCCACCACATCCATGTCGAAGTAATGCGCGCCGGGGATATGCGCCTCGGCGAACTTCGCCTTGCCGTCATGCGGCTCATTGGGCAGGTATTTCGTGATGTCGAAGACCACGAGGTCCGGCGCGCCGAGCTGCGAAGCCAGCCATTCGGTGCTGACGATGTCGTCCATGTCTCTCAATCCTCCTGCAGGGCGATGCTGATGCGCCGGTTCTGCCGGCCCTTGTTCTCGAGCTTGAGCACGCGGATCCCGCCGATCTCGCGCGTGGAGCGCACATGGGTGCCGCCGCAGGGCTGCAGGTCCACGGGGGCGTCCTGGGCGCCGATCCGCACCAGCCGGATGCGCCCAGCCCCGCGCGGCGGCTGCACCGACAGGGTGCGCACCAGCCCCGGGTTGGCGTCCAGCTCGGCCTCGCTGATCCAGCTCTCGCTGACCGGGTGGTCCGCGGCGATCAGCGCGTTCAGCCGCTCCTCCAGCCATTCCTTGCTGGGCGGCTCGGCCAGGTCGAAGTCCAGGCGCGATTTTTCCGCGCCGACCTGCCCGCCGGTGACGCCCGCGCCGGGGATCAGGCTGCACAGCAGGTGCATGCTGGTGTGCATGCGCATGTGCCGGTGGCGGCGGTCCCAGTCCAGGATGACGCGCAGCGCCGTGCCCGGGGGAGGCAAGGCGGCGGGCAGGGGGTCGCCGTCGGCGATGCGGTGCAGGATGGCCTCGCCCTCGCCCTTCACCGCCTCGACCACCCGCGCCTCGCCGCCGTCCCACACCAGCCGTGCGGCATCGCCGGGCTGGCCGCCGCCACGCGCGAAGCAGGGGGTGCGGTCCAGCACCACGCCACCCTCGGGCGTGGCCAGCACGCGGGCCTCGGCTTCCTGCAGATAGGGGTCGGTGCGGCACAGGGCTTCGGTCATGCGGTGGTCCATTCGGCTTGCAGCCGCGCCCGATGGTGGCGCAGCCAGAACAGGCACAAGGCGGCGGTGGCGTTGTTGATGCCCCCGGAATCGAGCCGCGCGAAGGCCTCCGCGGCGGGCAGCACCAGCAGGCGGATGTCCTCGCCCTCGTGCGCGAGGCCGTGCAGCCCGCCCATCCCCGGCTCGGGCAGGCGGGCGCGGCCGCAATAGAGGTGCATGAACTCGTCGCAGCCGCCCTGCAGCAGGAAGTAGCGGCCCATGGATTCGATGCGGTCGGGGCGGATGCCGGCCTCCTCCTCGCCCTCGCGGATGGCGGCCGATTGCGGCTCCTCGCCTTCCTCCAGCAGCCCGGCCACGCATTCCAGCGCGACGGGCGGGTGGCCCGCCGCCAGGATTGGCAGGCGGAACTGCTCGATCAGCGCGACGCGGTCGTGCCACGGGTCATAGGGCAGCAGCGCCACCGCCTGGCCGCGCCGCCACAGCTCCCAGGTCAGCGGCCGCGAGGGCGTCCCGTCGAAGCGGGTGTAGGTGAAGACCACGCGCTGGATGGGGAAGCGGCCATCCCACACCACCTCATCGGCGCTGATGTCCACGCCCGGATGCGCGGGGATCGGGCGGGCCTTGGGGTGCTGCTGGCTCATGCGGGGGGGAAGGTTAGGGCAGAAACGCCCAGGCTGGAATTCGCCGGCTGGAATTCGCCCCGCCCCACGCGCTTTCCCGCCCCTCATTCCCACCTGGGAGGCGGTTGCATTCCGGCCTATGCTGCACGCCGGAACCACGCCAGGGCCGCCCGCTTCCATGAGCGCCAACGACACCGCCGCCGAGGGCACGGGCGAGGCCGAGGCGCTGCGCGCGGGCCGCCGGCGCGCCATCCTCGCGATCCTGGCCTCGGCGGGGATGTTCGCCATCGCCGCCGCCTGCGTGAAGGCGCTGGATGGCGCGATCCCGCTGGCGCAGCTTGTCCTGGTCCGCAGCCTGCTGGCGCTGCCGGTGCTGCTGCCGCTGATGCCGGCGGCCGGCGGCTGGCGCGCCCTGCGCACCCGCAACCCGCTGGGCCATGCGCTGCGCACCATCTTCGGCCTGACCGGCATGGTCACGGTGTTCTACGGCTACACCCAGCTGCCGCTGGCCAATGTCACCGCACTCGGCTTCACCATGCCGCTGTTCCTCACCATCCTCGCCGTGCCCCTGCTGGGCGAGCGTGTGGGCTGGCGGCGCGGCCTCGCGGTGCTGGTGGGCTTCAGCGGCGTGCTGTTCATGCTGGGCCCGCTGCAGGCCGAGGGCGATGACCTCATCCCCACCCTGGTCGTGCTGTTCGGCGCGCTGACCTGGGCGCTGGCCATGATCACCATCCGCCGCCTGGGTGCGGCCGGCGAGAGCAGCGTGACCATCGTGCTGTGGTTCGCACTCGGCTGCTCGGGCCTGTCCCTCTTTGCCGCCATCCCGGTCTGGGTCTGGCCGGCCGGCTGGCAATGGCTGCTGCTGCTGGGGGTGGGGATCGCCTCGGCCTTCGGCCAGGTGCTGATGACCGACGCCTACCGCCGCGGCGAGCCCACGCTGGTCGCCCCCTTCGAATATTCGGGCATCGCCTGGACCACGCTGATGGGTGCGGTGATCTGGGCCGAGGCGCCGGATGGCTGGGATGCGGTCGGCATCCTCATCCTCATCGGATCGGGCCTCTACATCTGGTGGCGCGAGACGCAACTCGGTATCCGGCGTTGAGATGATCGAGGACGCACTCCCCTCGCTGCCGCAGCTGTTCTGGCTGGCGTGG